>RFQQ01000111.1 GCA_009924875.1 Actinomycetota bacterium
GCCGAAGTCGACGTGACCGGGCGTGTCGATCAGGTGGAAGATGTGGCCGCGCCACTCGACTCGCACGTTCTGTGCCTTGATCGTGATGCCGCGTTCCCGCTCGAGGTCCATCGAGTCCAGATATTGGGCGCGCATATCCCTCGACTGGACCGCCCCGGTCACCTCGAGGATGCGGTCGGACAGCGTCGACTTGCCGTGATCGATATGGGCGATGATCGAGAAGTTCCTGATCCGATCGATGCCCTGCGGGGGGAGGTTCATGGCATCGCTCACGCTACCGGTGCGGCGTTGGCTCCACGGGGTGCCTCCGGTAGCGTTCCCCCGTCCAACGGCGGTCTGCCGCCGGCGGATGTAGGAACCGTCACCATCGGGTGACGGCGGATCGATCCGGAGTGCCCGTGGCGAACATCAAGAGCCAGAAGAAGCGAATCCTCACCAACGCGAAGGCCGCCGAGCGCAACCGCGCCGTGCGCAGCGAGTTGAAGACGCGCGTCAAGAAGGCCGAGGCGACTGTCGGCACCGACGAGAATGACGCCGCGCTTCGCGCCGCGGTCAAGCGCCTCGACAGCGCCGCCAGCAAGGGTGTCATCCACAAGAACACGGCGGCGCGTCGCAAGAGCCGCCTGATGAAGCGCGTCAACGCGGGCTGAGTCCCCTTTAGCCGGCGCGTCGACCGCGACCGCTAACACCCCGCCGACCCGCGGGAGCGAGGCGCGCGAGGCGCGCCACCAGAATCTCCATCACGGTCTCCTCGTCGAGCCCGGTCTCCCCTCGGAGGTCGAGATCAGCCGACGCCAGCAGACCGATGGCTCGTCGTACTCCCTCCACCCCGAGACGTCGGTAGGAGGTGAGCACCTTGCCCGCGGCGAAGGAACTCTTCACGCCGAGAGCGGCCGCGGCCCCGTCCGGGTCGGAGGCATCGGAGCCGTCCAATCGGGCCATCTTCGAGTAGTGCCCGTGAAGGATGGCCATGACCTGCAGCGGGTGGCGTCCTCCGCCGTGCATCATGCGGTGCAGGAGCGTGATCGAACGAGCGACATCCCCTCCGTCGATCGCATCGGTGAGGTCCCAGGGTGGAACCCCTCCCTCCTCCCCGAGGAGGGGTTCGAGTTCGGCAAGTTGGACCTTCGAGCGACCGCTGTGCGCTGCAGCCACCGTGTCGAGTAGCCCGTCGAGCGCCGAGGTGTTCTCTCCCAGCCAGTCGAGGAGGCGGCTCAGCGCGGGCTGATCGAATTGGAGCCCCTTCACCTCGAGGCGGCTTCTCACCCAGGTCTCGAGGTCTCGGCCACGCGTCGACACCGAGGTGCTGCGGGTCACGCCCCCAGCGGACTTCACCGCGTCGATAAGTGGTTTGGTGACCGCTCCCCCGCCACCAACGAGCACAAGGTGCGTCGTGGGAAGCGGGTCGGCGAGATACGCGGTCATGTCGTCGATGTCGGCCGCGACGAATCTCCCGACACCGCGAGCGACGACGACTCGGCTCTCGGTGAGAAACGGAGGGGTCTGCGCCGAGTCGACCACCTCGCGCAAGGTGTATTCGGTTCCGTCGAACTCGTCGACCATCAGTGACCGATCGGCGTCTCCAACGAGCTCGTGGACGAGCTCGGACACCGCAGAGCGCAAGTTCGACTCGTCGTCGCCGGTGAGGAGGTGGATGCTCATCCCACCTCGTTCATAGCACCCCTTCCCCATCGATGACACCGCGTCGTCGGGCCGCTCCAATGATGATGGCCCCGAGCACCAGCGTGACGACCACCCCGGGGATGGGACTCTCCGGTTCGAGGCGGTCACCGATTGCGGCAACCCGATCCACCCAGCGCACCCCGAGCGCGACGGGAGCGAGCAGCGCCGCTCCGATGGCTGTGCTCGTGGAGGCAGCCGACCCGGCGACGAGGCAGGCCGGTAGACCGACGAGCATGACGAGCCCGGCCACCGGGACCGCGAGCAGGTTGGCGATGAGACCGACGAGTGGGAGACGACCGAACGCGAGGAGGCTCGGCACGGCGACGCCGAGCTGGGCGCCGAGCGTCACGGCGATCGGCGTGGCGAACGGACCAAGTCGGCCGAGACCACCGACGAGTCGCGGTCCGAGCCCGATCACCCCGGCGGTGGCCCCAACCGAAAGCCAGAGTCCAACCGATCGGGCGATGAGGGGGTCGATCACGACGAGGACAATGACGGCGAGGGCGAGCATGCGGATCGGACTTCGCTCGCGGCCGAGATGCGCGCCGACCGCGGCGAGGACGGCCATCGTCCCCGCCCGCAGGATCGATGGCTCGAACCGAGTGATCATGACGAACCACGCGATGAGCCC
>RFQQ01000112.1 GCA_009924875.1 Actinomycetota bacterium
ACAGGGCGACCGGCGCGATGGCGGCGCTGACGCCGATGGTGGCGAGGGCGAAACCGGTGAGGGCTCGCGGGTCGATGAGACCGAAGAGCAACTGGCCAACGCCATAGGAGATCGTCGTCAACATCCCGTAGAACGACAGCAGACGTCCGCGGTTCGCGTTGGATGCCAGCTGGTTGAGCCAGGATTCGGCGACCACGTACACACCAGCCAGGCAGGCGCCGGAGAGGAACCGCAGGATCACCCACGAGATCGGGTGAACCGCGAGACCTGACACCAGCGTGACCGCGCTCATCAGTGAGCAGAGCGCCGAATAGACCCGGATATGCCCGACGGTGCCGACCACCCGGAGCGCGGCCCTCGAGCCGAGGATGAAGCCGCCGTAATAGACGGCGCCGATCACCCCGATATAGAGGGTCCCGAACCGCTCGAGCTCAGCCCGCACACCACTCAACGTCGCGTAGAGGCCGACGCCGGTGAGCAGCGCGGCGAGCCCTGTGAAGAGGGCCCAGGTGGTCAACGTCAACGAGACTCGAGCCTCAGCCGGGGGGACCGGAGTGCCGAGTGTGTCTGGCGTCGACATGGCAGGCGGATGCTATGTCCGCTGGGACCCGGACACGACCACACCGGGGACCGGGCGGTAGCGTCGACCCGATGGCAGCAGAACCCTCCCCGCGTTTCGAGAGCGTCCAACAGGTGCGCGACGGTCTTCGCGACCTCGACTATCTCGCTGACGACGGCATCGCCGGAGTCGCGTATCTCGCCGACCGACTTGGCAAGCCGGTGCTCGTCGAGGGTCCGGCCGGAACCGGAAAGACCCAGCTCGCCAAATCGATCGCCGAGCTGACCGGAGCCCGTCTGGTCCGTCTCCAGTGCTACGAGGGCCTTGATGAGTCGAAAGCCCTCTTCGAATGGAACTACAAGAAGCAGTTGCTCCGCATTCAGGCGGATCGGGCCTCCGACTCCTGGTCGGAGATCCACGACGACATCTTCTCCGACGAGTTCCTCCTCACCCGTCCGCTCCTCGAGGCGATCACTGCCGATGATCCGGTCGTGCTGCTCATCGACGAGGTGGACCGCGTCGAAGTCGAGACCGAGGCGCTCCTGCTCGAGATCCTCTCCGACTATCAGGTGTCCATTCCGGAGCTCGGGACGATCGAGGCGAAGCAGATCCCGCTCGTGTTCCTCACCTCGAACAACACCCGTGAGCTGTCAGAGGCCCTGAAGCGACGGTGCCTCTACCTGCACGTCGACTACCCGTCGCTCGAGCGAGAGCGCGAGATCGTTCTCGCCAAGGTGCCCGGAGTCACCGAGCATCTCGCCGAGCAGATCGCCCGGATCGTGCGCTCGATTCGCTCTCTCGACCTGAAGAAGGCGCCGAGCGTCTCCGAGACCATCGACTGGGCCCGCACCCTGATGCTGCTCAATATCGAGACCATCGACGAGGCGACCGCCAAGGAGACCCTCCACATCCTCCTCAAGTACCAGACCGACATCGCCAAGGCCGCCAAGGAACTCTCGGTCGACGAGTGAGTCACCCCTCATGAGCCTCACCGAGCCACGGTCGATGCTCGACCTCCTCAACGGGTTTGTCACCCAACTGCGCGAAGCGGGTCTCCCGGTCAGCCTGACCGAGAATCTCGACGCGATGGAGGCGGTGCAGCACATCCCCCTCGAGGATCGCGACGCCTTCAAGTACGCGCTCGCCGCGACCCTCGTCAAGAACCAGGCCCACTGGCGCTCTTTTGAGACGGTCTTCGAGGTGTACTTCAGCCTGCGAGGGCCCGAATACGCGCTCTCCGAAGCCGACGGGGACAGCGCCCTCGACGAACTCTGGCGGGAGATGCAAGACCAGAGCCAGGCTGGGGACGGCCGCGGGGGAGCGGGGTCGCTCGACGCGCTCACACCCGAGGAGATCGCGCACCTGCTCATGCAGGCCCTCATGAACGGCGACCAGGCGCTCATGCGCGCGCTCGCGAAGCAGTCCGTCCAGCGCTTCGCCGGCATGGAACCGGGCCGACCGGTTGGGGGCACCTACTACCTCTACCGAACACTTCGGAATCTCGATCTCGACGGGATGCTTGAGAAGTTGATGCAGGCCATGGCCGAGCGCGGCGAGGCGTCGTCGGGCCTCGAGCAACGTCTCGAGCGCGAGGAGTACGAGCACCGGATCGGTGAGTTCAAAGCCGAGGT
>RFQQ01000113.1 GCA_009924875.1 Actinomycetota bacterium
TACTGGAGTCGCTTCCCGGGCCGCTACTTCGCCGGTGATGGCGCCCGTCTCGACGACGACGGCTACGTGTGGTTTCTCGGTCGAGTCGACGATGTGATGAACGTCTCCGGTCACCGGATCTCGACCACCGAGGTCGAATCGGCGCTCGTCTCTCACCCCTCGGTCGCTGAAGCGGCTGTGGTTGGGGCGAACGACGCGACCACCGGACAGGCGATCTTCGCCTACGTGATCGCCCGCGGTGGGGCCGAGGTCGACGTCAACGAGCTCCGCGCGCACGTCGCGAACGAGATCGGCGCTATCGCGAAGCCGAAGGCCATCTTCGTCACCCCCGACCTACCGAAGACCCGATCGGGAAAGATCATGCGCCGTCTGCTGCGAGACGTCGCCGAGGGACGCAACCTGGGGGATACGACGACCCTGGCCGATGCCAGTGTGGTCGGCGAGTTGCAGCGTCGTGCTGCGGAATCGCAGTCAGAGGACTGATCCTCACGCCGGTGGCGACGGGGCCGGGGTCAGTCGCGGAAGTTCTGGAACTGGAGGGGGATGCCGATGTCGGCGCCCTTCAGGAGCGCGATCACCGCCTGCAGGTCGTCGCGCTTCTTGCCGGTCACTCGGACCGACTCGCCCTGGGTCTGGCTGGAGATGCCCTTCGGCCCGCCTGACTTGATGAGCTTGTTGATCTCCTTCGACTTCTCCGAGGAGATACCTACCTTGATCGTCACGACTTGACGGACGGTGTTCTGCGAGGCCTCGGCGACGTCGCCGTAGTCGACGCCCTTCAGCGACACGCCGCGCTTCACCAGGCGCTCCTCGAGGACCAGGCGCAGTGCGGCGAGTCGGTCCTCGCTCACGGTCTGCAGGGTGATGACCATGTCGTTCTGCTCGATGGTCGAGTTGGTGTTCTTGAAGTCGAAGCGGGTGGACACCTCGCGTTGGGCCTGATCGACCGCGTTGCGGACCTCCTGCGCATCGACCTCGGAGACGACGTCGAAACTCGGCATGGAGGGCAGGGTACCCGGGTGGGATCGGTCCGACAGCCGGTACCATCGCGAGGCGACTCGACGAGTCGACACCAGGGTCGGTGCCCGAGCGGCCAAAGGGAGCAGACTGTAAATCTGCCGGCATTGCCTTCGGAGGTTCAAATCCTCCCCGGCCCACACAATCGAGATGTGACTGCTTCGGCTCCGCCGGAACAGCCCAACCCCATGACGACCCGGCCGGAGCGGCCGGAGTACTCCGACCGGGTCGTTGTGATTCCGGGTCAGAGCACGAGCTGCATGACCGCGACGTCGAGCCAGCGGTTGAACTTGCGGCCCACCTGACGCTCGATACCGACCAGCTCGAATCCACAGGCTGCGTGAAGGGCTCGCGAAGCGGTGCCGGAGGCCTCGATCCGGGCCACAACGCTGTGAAACCCTGATTCCTCGGCGATTTCGCAGACCCGCCGGAGCAGGAGGGTGCCGACCCCGCGGCCGTGGGCGGACCGGTCGACGTAGACCGAGTCCTCGACGGTGGTGTTGTAGGCCGCCCGCTCCTTGTAGCGGGAGAGGGCAGCGAAGCCGAGGACCCCATCGGGCCCCTCAGCGACGATGGCGCTGAAGGCCCCAGAGCGGTCCTCGATCCAGCGTTCTTGGTCGGCGAGCGACCGTGGAACCAGGTCGAAGGTGGAGACGGTGTTCACGACCTCGTGGTTATAGATCTCGGCGATCCGGGTGGCGTCGGCCACCGTCGCGAGGCGTATCCCGGGAGGCTGCTCAGGCACCAAGCGGAGGGTAGCGGCGTCATGCTCCCGGCGAGTGGGGCCCGGGTGGGAACCGTTGAGCGACCGATACACTTCCCGACCGGTCGTGGCCAGCCACGTCCAGCGCCCTCTTAGCTCAGTCGGCAGAGCACAGCCATGGTAAGGCTGGTGTCGTGGGTTCGATTCCCACAGAGGGCTCGACCAGACGGTCGATCCCCGGATCGGCCGGGGCAAGCCCCGGCGGCGTAGCTCAGTTGGTCAGAGCATCCGGCTCATAATCGGAAGGTCATCGGTTCGATCCCGATCGCCGCTACGACAACCTGTCAACACAACACCTCGGAGAAGGAAGAACAATGGCGAAGGCGAAGTTCGAGCGTACGAAGCCTCATGTGAATATTGGGACGATGGGTCATATTGACCATGGGAAGACGACGTTGACGG
>RFQQ01000114.1 GCA_009924875.1 Actinomycetota bacterium
AGTAGTAGGGGGAGGTCTGCAGGGCGCGTCGCGACTCCCACTGCTCGGCGGGGTGAACGATGCCGTAGGTCTTGTTGAAGTGCTCCGAGGCGCGAGCCCAGATGTGCTCGTCGTTGCGCTCGTGGTTGTAGAAGCGCGCGAGGTCGGCGCCGTGCGGATCGATGACGCGCGGGTAACCGTAGGTCATCCACTCGGCGACGACCTGGGCCATTCCCGGACCCTCCTTCACCCAGACCGCGGCGGCCGACCAGAGGTTCTTCACCTCGATGGTCTCGCCGAGGCAGGGCATGGCGTCGGGGGTGAGGCTGAGCAGGCCGTTGATGGCGTACTTGATCTCGGCGTCGCCGAGCATGTCCATCAGTTCGATGGCCTGTTCCATCTGCGGGTCGAAGTCGTCCTGGGTGAAGGGCATCTCGGTGGGGGAGAGGGCCGCTTCCTCGTTGGACGGGATCGAGTCGGGGTGGTGGAGGATCGGCCGGTGGGCGTAGGAGCCGACCTCCATCGAGCCCGATGACTGGCGCTCGTAGCAGAAGGTGTCCATGTCGCGGACGATCGGGTAGTCGATCTCGGAGTTGGTCTCGACGAGCACGTCGATCGGACCGACGTCGGCCATCTGGTGGACCGCGGGCACGAGCGGAATGGTGGCGCCGGCCATGTTGGCGATGCGGTTCGACCAGCAGCCACAGGCGATGACGACGTACTCGGCCTCGATGCGTCCCTTGTCGGTCACGACCGCGGTGATCCGCTTCCGGCCGGTGGCGGGCTCGTCGACGGTCTCGAGGGACATGACCTCGGTGTTGGCGAACACCTTGAGGTCGGACTTCTCAATGGCCTCGTTGCGGAAGATCGTGCCGGTGTCGAGGGAGTCGACGACGGACACGGTGGGGCAGTAGAAGCCGCCGAGGATGATCTCCTCGTTGATGAACGGAACGAGTTCCTTGACCTCGGCGGGGGTGAGCAGTCGGGCCTCGACTCCCCAGGCGAGGGCGCTGGTCATGCGGCGCTGGAGTTCCTGCCAACGCTCCTCGGTGCGGGCAACCTCGATACCACCGGAGTCGACGCTGCGCTGCACACCCCGGTACTGGTTGGCCGACTGCACGCCGAGGAGGGCCATCTCCTTGTTGTGGTCGACGGGGAAGATGAAGTTGGAGGCGTGTCCGGTGGAGCCGCCCGGGTTGGGGAGCGGACCCTTGTCGAGCAGGACCATGTCCTTCCAGCCGAGCCGGGCGAGGTGGCCGGCGAGGCAGTTGCCGACGATGCCGGCTCCGATGATCACGCACTTGGCGTTGCTGGGAACGGTGTCACCCACGGGAATCCCCCTGTTGTTGTGGATCGGTGTCCGGTGCCCGTGTCGTACCCGGTGGGTGCGACCCGAGCGGACCTGATATATCATCAATGTATCACGAATATCCCGCTGAGTACACAGGCCTACGAGAGCCTCCGTCGACGGATCGTCCGACTCGATCTGGCGCCTGGTGACGTACTGCGCGAGGAGACGCTCCAGGTCGAGTTCGGCATCGGCCGCACCCCGATTCGCGAGGCGCTCCAACGACTCGCCCGAGAGCAATTCGTCACCGTCATCCCTCGGCGCGGCATGTTCGTCTCCTCGATCGACGTCGACGAGCTCTCGATGCTCTACGAGACCCGCGCGATCCTCGAGCCCTACGCCGCGCGACTCGCCGCCCACCGTGGCACCGCCGACGACTGGAGCGAGATGGGCGAGGTCATCGCCGGGGCCGACCGACCGGGACTTGCGCCCGAGGATCTCCTCGACGTCGACCGACGCTGCCATGAGTTGATCTGGTCAGCGGCCGGCAATCGCTTCATGACCGACACCCTCGACATGCTCTACGCGCAGAGCGATCGGGTGTGGCACATGTACCTCGCCGATGTGGCCGACACTCGTCACGCTGTCGACGAGCACCGCGAGATCCTCGATGGTTTCCGAGCGGGAGACGCCGATCGTGTCGCCGCCCTCGTGGAGGCGCACGTGCGCAGCTTCGACGATCAAGTGCGCGACGCTGTCACGAGCCGCCTGGCCTCGCCGCTCGCCGGCTGAACCGGAGCGGCGCGGGTGGTCCGCCCCCTGGGATTCGAACCCAGAACCAATGGATTAAGAGTCCACTGCTCTGCCGTTGAGCTAGAGGCGGTCGAAGCCCG
>RFQQ01000115.1 GCA_009924875.1 Actinomycetota bacterium
CTCGGCTCTGATCGGTGTGGTGATCGGTGCCGCGGCATGCGCGGGCTGGTCAGCTCGGCGCCGGCGATCATTAGTTGAAGCGGCCCCAGCCCCTTCGGGCCCCGAGCCAACCCCGGGGGGCATTGACGAACTGGTCGACCAGCTCCGTACCGCCATTGTCCACGTTGACCCTTCGGGTCGTGTCGTGTTGCGAAACTCCGCGGCGGAGCGATTGCGAACCTCTCACTCCGGGTATCTCATCGAAGAAGCGATCGAGCGCCACCTCAAGCGCGCGCTCGCCGGCATCGACTCTGAGGAGACACTCGAGTTCTTCGGGCCTCCCAAGCAGGTGGTCGTGGTGCATACGTCACCATTGCCGGGAGGCGGAGCGGTAGCTCTTGCGGACGACATCAGCGAACGCCGACGCCTCGACGCGATGCGAACCGACTTCGTCGCCAACATCAGCCACGAACTGAAGACTCCCGTCGGGGCGATGGCGGTCCTCGCCGATGCCTTGATCGGCGAAGAAGATCAGGAGACGATTCAGCGACTCGTCGGTCGGATGGTCTTCGAAGCCGAGCGCGCCGCCCGGACCATCGATGACCTCCTTCAGTTGACCGAGATCGAACTCGGCGCCGAGATCGAGACCGTCCCACTCGACGCCGCCAGTCTGATGCAGACCGCCGCTGAGCGGGTTCGCCACGCGGCTCGCGAGCGATCCGTAGAAGTGCACCTGAGCGAGTTAGCCGAGCCGGTCACCGTTATCGGTGAGCCCCGACAACTTGCCTCGGCCATCGGGAACCTGGTGGAGAACGCGGTCAAGTATTCCGAGGAAGGTGGCCGCGTGGATCTCTTGATCTCGGATGACGGCGACTCTGTTGTATTTACTGTGGCCGACGAGGGCGTCGGTATCCCACAGCGAGAGATTGAACGAATCTTCGAGCGCTTTTACCGAGTCGACAAGGCACGGAGCCGGGGCACCGGTGGCACAGGGCTCGGGCTCGCGATCGTTCGCCACGTCGCCACCAACCACGGTGGTTCGGTGAATGTGACGTCCGTGGAGGGCGAGGGGAGCACCTTCGTGCTCCGGATCCCGAACCCGCAGACGGCGTACGCGAAGAAGGATTCGAATTCGGCCGAGCGGGAGGTTCAGGCGACATGAGCCAGCAGACGGTTCTTCTCGTCGAGGACGAGGAGTCGTTCATTGAGGCCGTGCGGCTCGGGCTGTCGCGGGAGGGTTTCGCGGTCGAGGTGGCGCGCGACGGTCATGAAGCACTGGAAATGTTCGAGCGATGCTCCCCCGACATCGTCTTGCTCGACGTGATGCTCCCGAAGATGAGCGGCATCGATGTCTGCCGACGGCTTCGCCAGACATCTGATGTGCCGATCATCATGGTCACGGCTAAGGGAAGCGAGATCGACACGGTCGTCGGCTTGGAGGTCGGCGCCGACGACTACGTCACGAAGCCGTATCGGATCCGCGAGCTCGTAGCTCGGATGAGAGCCGCGCTCAGGCGCTCGCCACGAGACTCGACCGGCGAGATCGCACTGCCCGGATCCGAGACGATCGTCGTTGGTGACGTTTCCCTCGACCCGGAGGAGCACGTCGTGACGATCAGCGGCGAGGTCGTGCCGATGCCGTTAAAAGAGTTCGAGGTGCTCCGACTGCTCTTGGCGAACGCCGGTCGTGTGCTCACGAGGGAGATGCTCATCGATCGCGTGTGGGGCAGTGACTACGTGGGCGATACCAAGACCCTCGACGTCCACATCAAGCGACTCCGATCAAAGATTGAGAGCGACCCGAGCGCTCCCACGAGGATCGTGACGATTCGAGGGCTCGGTTACAAGTTCGAGCGCCCCAAACGAGCTGAACCCGCCTGAGGGCGCCGCCCGGCTCCGAGGCGCGCCGCCTACGATCGGCGGTCGTGCGCGACGACGGCGGATCGAGGTTTCGGCACCTCGCCCGCACCCATGCCGCGATGATGGCCGGCGAGGCGGCCATGGTCGTCGCCCTCGCTGACTCGTTCTTCTTCGACGTCGATCTCGACGGCACCCGAACCCGCCTGCTCGGGTTCTTGCTGGTCAGTTTCACCCCGTTCCTCATCGTCGCGCCGATGATCGGACCGATGATCGATCGGGTGCGGGGAGGTCG
>RFQQ01000116.1 GCA_009924875.1 Actinomycetota bacterium
GGTTGGATCGGCGACCGGCGGGGTGTCCGCTCGAGCGCTGCCCTGCGTCCGCTGATCCCAGCGAACGATCACCTCGGCATCAGCCCCAACGAGGCCGACCAGTCTGGTCGCGAGCGTGTACGCCGGAGGAGGCTCGTCGAGACCGGTCAGATCGACGGTCACCGCGGCGCCGTCCCGTTCGACTCCGTTGATCTGGAGGTCGGTTCCGGTGAGCCACACGGAGACCTCGGCAGTGAGCGCGGACTGTTCGCGCGAATCGGATGCCGCCTCGATCGAGCGGGTGGTGAGCGGTATTGCGATCACGACCGTGATCGCCCCGATAGCGAGCACGGTGAAGCCGACGCGGCGATCGGCGAAGCACATCCGGATCGTCGGGATCACGCCGGTAAGGAGGAATACGAGGAGCCCACTCAGCGCGATGGCGAAGAGGTTCGTTAGGTAAAGCAGACCAGACCCCCGTGCGAGCGCGGTATTGCCTGTCTCGAGGAGGATCCCGGTCACCGAGAGTGGCGGTACGAGGGCGACGGCAACGGCTACCCCCGGAAGGGCGGCCGACACATCCTCGCGGGCGGTGGCGTACGCCCCGGCGGCCCCGGCCGCGACCGCGACGACGAGATCGCGAACGTCGGGGCTCGTGCGACTCAGGATTTCCGAACCCAGTTGGACGTCGGGGAGAAGTCCGCTGAGCAGCACGGAGAACGCCACCGAGCCGATCGACCCGACGGCGACGAGCGTCGCGGCCTGTGCCGCGCGCCGGGTGAGTCCGAGGCCAACCGCGGCGGAGAACGACATGATCGGCGTCATGAGGGGGGCGATGAGCATCGCTCCAATAACGACCGCCACCGAGTCGGCGACCAGACCCATGACCGCGATGGTCACGGATAGCCCCAGCATGAACATGAAGCGCGTTGTGGTCCGCCGCGTCTGAGGTGGGATCAGACGAGCGAGGATCTCGAGTCGCTCCGAGCGCTCGTACCGCCCATCGGAGACGAGGAGGTGGGCGAAGTCGCGAAGGCCGAGCGGTGTGCCGTCGGTGTCGGTGCGGCTCACGCTGCGCGGACCGCCCGGGCCACTTCACCCCAACGGTCGATTGACCGTGGGTCGCGTCGCATTGACTCCTCCGCGAGATACATCACCAACCGTGCGGCGGTGTCTCGATAGCGGTCGATGAGGCGCTCGGCGAGTTCATCCCAGGTGCAGACCACCGCGAAGTGCTCGAGCATCTCGTCCGAGATCGTCGCCTCCATGGCGTCGAGATCCCCGGCGCGCATCAACGCCCCGAGCCGTGCGGTCGTCCCCTCGAAACCGAGATCGTCGAATTGGAAGGCGTAGTTCGGTGTCGAGCCGTAAAAGGCGATCTGCTGGCGCGCGCGCCTGACGAGAGCGTCCCGTTCCTCCGGCGTATCACCCGGGGCGGCGAAGACGGGGACGATTAGGTCAACGTCGGCGGAGGACCGCCCACCGAGCTCGGCACCCTCGGCCACGGCGGGTAGGAGTCGCTCTCGCAGGTAGTACGTCGAATGAAGGGGATGGACGTGAACGCCGTCAGCGATCTCGCCGGCCAGTCGGGTCATGTAGGGCCCAACGGCTGAGATGTCGATCGGGATCTGTTCGAAGTCGTGTCGCGGCGGCGCCCAGGCTTCCGGCAGGTACGACAGGCGGTAGTACTCCCCCTCGTAGGAGAGTTCCTCCTCACGTCGGAAGGCCCGCAAGCAGGCGCGAACGGCCAGTACGTAGTCGCGCATCCGTGGGCCCGGAGGCGCAAACTCAGCCGAGTAGCGGCGGACGACATGACCCTTGACCTGGCTGCCGAGACCCAGTCGGAATCGGCCACCTGTGTTCTGTGCGATCTCCCACGCGGTCGCCGCGGTGACCATCGGAGAACGTGGAAAGGCAACTGCGATCCCGGTGGTGAAGGTGAGGGATGGGGCAGCCGTGGCTGCCGCCGAGATCTGCATCCAGGGCACCTGAGACGTCTCGGTGTAGAGCATTCCGGAGAAGCCAGCAGCCTCCACTCGGCGGGCAAGGTCGGCGTTGGCCGCCCAGGTCGCCGACCCTGTCATCAGGTCGAATTCCATGTCAGGACACTAGAGGTAGCACCGCTCAGGGCTCAGCGGCCCATGGTGAAGAA
>RFQQ01000117.1 GCA_009924875.1 Actinomycetota bacterium
CGGCCCCCGGGCCGTGCCAGACTCGGGCGATGTCCAACGTCGCCTTCATCGGTCTCGGAGTCATGGGAGCGCCCATGGCCGGTCACCTTGCCTCCGCCGGTCACGATGTGACCGTCTTCAATCGAACTGCCTCCAAGGCTCTCGCCTGGGTAGCGCTCCACGGGCACCGGGCCGCGCCGACGCCGGCTGAGGCGGCCGAGGGCGCCGAGTTCGTCATGTTGTGCGTCGGAAACGACGACGATGTTCGCGAGGTGGTCATCGGCCCGGCCGGATGCCTCGAGGCGATGGCGGAGGGTTCGGTGCTCGTTGATCACACGACCGCGTCGGCCGATGTAGCGCGCGAGTTGTCAGCGGCCTGCGCTGAGCGGGGCGTCGCGTTCATCGATGCCCCGGTGTCGGGTGGACAGGGCGGGGCGCAGGCCGGGCAGTTGACGGTGATGTGCGGGGCCGATGACGAGGCCGCGTTCCAGCGGGCGGAACCGGTGATCGACGCCTACGCCCGACGCTGCCGTCGGCTCGGACCGGCGGGGTCGGGCCAACTCACCAAGATGGTCAATCAGATCTGCATCGCTGGACTCGTCCAAGCCCTGTCGGAGGCGCTCGATTTCGCCCGTCGCGCTGGTCTCGACGTCGAGCAGGTGGTGGACGTCATCTCCCAAGGTGCGGCGCAGAGCTGGCAGATGGAGAACCGCTCAGCGACCATGGCTCGTGGTGAGTACGAGTTCGGGTTCGCTGTCGAGTGGATGCGCAAGGACCTCGGGATCTGTCTCGCCGAGTCGAATCGAAATGGTGCCCGGCTCCCCGTGACCGCGCTTGTCGATCAGCTCTATCGGCAGATCGAGCAGCGCGGCGGGTCCCGCTGGGATACGTCTTCACTGATCGAACTTCTTCGCTCGCCCTGAGCGGCACGTTCAGAACGCGAGTTCGAGGCGGTCGACTCCTCGGATCGTGAGTCGGTCTCGCCACCGCGGTTCGCCGACGAGGTGAAGACCGGGGAAGCGCCGGATGAGGCGGGTGATGGCGATCTCGGCTTCCATCCGGGCGAGCGAGGCGCCGAGGCAGTAATGCGCTCCGGAGGAGAAGGCGAGGTGGCGGTTGGCGTTCGGTCGACCGAGGATCAGCCGGTTGGGCTCGGCGAACATCTCGGGGTCGCGGTTGGCGGCGCCGAGGCAGGTGATCACGACCTCGCCGTAGCGCACCTCAACTGGGTCGCCGTCAGCACCGCGGTAGGTGACCGTGTCGAGAGGGGCGCGCACCGTTTGCTGGACGGGTCCGTCGAAACGGAGAAGTTCGTCGACCGCAACGGAGTCGAGTTCGGGATCGTCACGCCAGGCCTCGAGTTGATCGGGGTGGTTGAGCAGGGCGAGCACCCCGTTGCCGATGAGGTTCACCGTGGTCTCATGCCCGGCCACATAGAGCAGCACGACGAAGGCCATCAACTCGGCCATATCGAGACGATCTCCTTCGGCCTCCGCGGCTAGCAGCGCCGACACGACGTCTTCGCCGGGGTTGAGACGCCGGTCGGCGATGACGCCGTCGAGGAAGGGGATGAGTTCGCCGATCGCCGCCTCGGCCGCGTCGAGATCATCGAGGGTCGCTGTTGGCTCCAAGGTGGCCGTGAGGATCTGGCTCCACTCACGCAGCTCGTCGCTCCGGTCGATCGGCATGTCGAGCATCTCGGAGATCACGCGGAACGGGATCGGGAACGCGAGCTCGTCGATGAGCTCGAACCCCCCGGCGGTAGATGCTGCATCGAGAACCTCGTCGACCATCCGCTCGGTGATCGCACGGAGACGCTCGACGGATCGCGGGGTGAACGCCTGGGTGACGAGTCGACGGAGCCGGGTGTGGTCGGGCGGATCAAGGTTGAGGATCGACTTTGAACGCTCTTCGCTGCGTTGGCGCCGGCGCTGCATTACCGGATCATTGATCGGGGCTGCAGCATGCTGTTCGATATCTCGGGCGAATTCTGGGCCTCGGAGAGTTCTCAACACATCGTCGTGCCGAGTGAGAACAACCGTGTAGTCGTCGATGCGGTGAACCGGGTCGGCGTTGCGAAGCGCCTCGTAC
>RFQQ01000118.1 GCA_009924875.1 Actinomycetota bacterium
CAGTGGATCGTCACCCTCGACCTCGAGGGAGTCCTCGTGCCGGAGATCTGGATCGCTGTCGCCGAGCGGACTGGGGTTGAGGCCCTCGCGAGAACCACGCGTGACGAGCCCGACTACGACGTGCTCATGATCCGACTCCTCGACGAGCACGACCTCACCATGTCGGTCATCACTGACGTGATCTCCGGTCTCTCACCTCTGGACGGAGCCGCCGACTTTCTCGCGCGCCTACGGGCTACCCATCAAGTCATCATCTTGAGCGACACCTTTCAGCAGTTCGCTGGACCACTCATGGCCCAGCTCGCCCATCCGACGATCATGTGCCACCGCCTGATCGTCGAGGACGACCGCATCACCGGCTACCAGCTCCGCCAGCAGGACCAGAAGCGCCGGGCCGTGGAGGCGTTCCACTCGATCGGATTCGCCGTCGTCGCCGCAGGTGACTCCTACAACGACCTCTCGATGCTGCGCGCCGCCGATCACGGTCTGCTCTTCCGCGCCCCCGACCGGGTTCGGATCGACAACGCCGACCTCACTGCCCTCGACGACTACGACGAGCTGCTCGAGAGGATCAACGGCCTCACAGCCTGAACGAGGCGACCGGTAGCCTCGACCGAGCCCCCCAAGGGCAGCCAGACGCATCGATACGACCGGGAGATCCATGTCCGAGCAGCCGACCATCCGCTACACGTACACCGACGAGGCCCCCGCGCTCGCGACCCACTCACTACTCCCGGTGGTTCGCGCCTTCGCGGCGCAGGCCGGCATTGCCGTCGAGTTGCGCGATATCTCGCTCGCCGGGCGGATCATCGCGGCCTTCCCTGAGCGCCTCACCCCCGAACAGCGGATCGTTGACCACCTCGCCGAACTCGGCGCGATGAGCCTCACCCCCGAGGCGAACATCATCAAGCTTCCCAACATTTCGGCATCCCTCCCCCAGCTGAAGGCGGCGATCGCCGAACTGCAGGCCAAGGGTTACGACCTGCCGGATCACCCTGACACTCCGAGCAACGACGATGAGCGCGAGATCCGCGCCCGCTACGACCGCGTCAAGGGTTCCGCGGTGAACCCGGTGCTTCGCGAGGGGAACTCCGACCGCCGTGCTCCCCGGGCCGTAAAGGACTACGCGCGCAGCCACCCCCACTCGATGGGCGCTTGGGAGTCGTCGTCGACCACCCATGTCGCGACCATGGGCGAGCGCGACTTCCGGTCGAACGAGCAGTCGACCACGGTCACGGCGGATACGTCGCTGCGTATCGAGCATGTCGCTGCTGACGGCTCGGTGACCGTGCTGAAGGAATCCGTGCCGGTGCTCGCCGGCGAGGTCATCGACGCGACGTTCATGGATGTCGCGGCACTCCGGACGTTCCTCGACCGGGAGATCGCCGAAGCGCGCTCCTCGGGGATCCTGCTGTCGCTCCACATGAAGGCGACCATGATGAAGGTGTCCGATCCGATCATCTTCGGCCACGCCGTTCGCTCCTATTTCGCCGACGTCTTCGACGAATTCGGATCTGAGTTGGCAGCCGCGGGGGCAAACCCGAACAACGGCCTCGCCGCGGTGCTCTCGGCCGCCGATGGTCTCCCTGCTTCCCGCCGCGAGGCCTTCCTCGCCGCGATCGCCGCGACCTACGAGTCCGGGCCCGATCTGTCGATGGTCGACTCGGATCGCGGGATCACCAATCTTCACGTGCCGAGCGACGTCATCGTCGACGCGTCGATGCCCGCGATGATCCGCAACGGAGGCCGCCTGTGGGACGCGTCGGGCGCGACCCGTGACACGAAAGCGATCATTCCGGATTCCTGCTACGCCGGCGTATACCAAGCCGTGATCGACGATTGCCGCGCCAACGGAGCGCTCGATCCGGCGACGATCGGAACGGTGCCGAATGTCGGCCTGATGGCGCAGAAGGCCGAGGAGTACGGCTCGCACGATAAGACCTTCGAGATTGACGCCCCCGGAACCGTGCGCGTGGTCGATCCTGATAGAGGGGTGCTGCTCGAGCACACGGTGTCAACGGGCGACGTGTGGCGGATGTGCCAGGTGAAGGATCTGCCG
>RFQQ01000119.1 GCA_009924875.1 Actinomycetota bacterium
GCCACACCGTTTCTCGCGTTCCGACTCGATCGAGTGTTGCAGGCCCAGCCGGCGGAGACGCCCGAGCAGCGGGTGCGCGCGGGCGAGCGCGCCATGGCCGTGGTCAATGAGCACCCGAATGTGAACGTGCGCAAGATCTACGCCGGGCAGGTGGCGACGCAGCTCGGTCTCGCGGTCGGTGACCTCGTTCGGATCGCCGAGCGGGGAACCCGACGCCCACAGATGGAGGCGCCGAGACCCTCCGGAGTCGCTCGACATCGTGATACGGCCGAGTTCGCCGTACTCAGCGCTCTCGTCCAGTCGTGGGACGAGGTCGCGCCGATTCTCGTTGGGGAGCTCTTTCTCGACGAGGTCAACCGGCGGGCCTTCGACGCGATCGCCGCGAATCCGGGTGACCTCAACAGCGCTCTGGCCGCGGCTGACCCGGAGGCCCGTGAGATCCTCGAGCGCGCCGCCATCGTCGACCTCGAGATCGATCCCGAAGTTGAAGTGCGACACTTGGCAGCCACGGCGGTCCGTCGAGCGCTGCGAGGTCCGGTCGATCCTTCGCGCCTCGTTGCGGACACCGAGGCTCGGCGACTCATCGAGGTCCTTCACGACCCCGACCGGGGACGCGATGCCCTGGATGTGTTGCTCGGATGGTTGGCCGAGAGAGACCCGAGCGGAGCGGTTCTCGCACCGAGTCCGGGGGACACCCCATGAGCGATCGCGCCGGCGCGACATCCGCGGACACGCCGGGAGCGACCCCACTGGCTGGTGTGTCCGAGGTCGAGTGGGGCGAACTGGTCGAACTCGGCCGAGTGAGCGGCTCAGTTCACGCTGACCGGATCGCGCATGTCTTCCGCGAGGTCGAGCTGAACGAAGACAACCTGGGCGCGATCACCGGTGCCCTCGCGGTGCTCGGTATCGAGATCGATGATCGCGTGGATCACGACGACACCCCGCCGAGTGGGGTGGTGCCCGACGACGAACGGCTCTTGGACCGTCGACGCACCAGCCGTCGCAGTCGCCGCGGCCGCGGCGAAGAGGGCGGGGGCGACAGCGTTCGCATGTACCTCCGCGATATCGGGCGCGTCGATCTGCTCACCGTGGAGGAGGAGCGGCGCCTCGCTCAGCTCGTCGAGCAGGGGGCGGCTGCCGCGGCGGCGATCGACGTTGGCGTCGACGACCCGGCAGAGGTTCGACGGTTGACCCGTCAGGTGACCATGGGGGAGCGGGCGCGCAGCGAACTCACCCAAGCCAATCTGCGTCTCGTGGTGAGCATCGCCAAGCGCTACTCGAACCGCGGGGTGCAGCTTCTCGATCTCGTCCAGGAGGGCAACCTCGGCCTGATGCGCGCGGTCGAGAAGTTCGACCACACCAAGGGCTTCAAGTTCTCGACCTACGCCACATGGTGGATCCGACAAGCCATCACCCGGTGCATCGCCGATCAGGCGCGGACCATTCGTATTCCGGTGCACATGGTGGAACACATCAATCGCCTGACACGCGCTCGTCGCGAGCTCTTGTCGGAACTCCAACGCGATCCGACCCCCGAGGAGTTGGCAGCACGGCTTCACATCCCGGTCGAGCGGGTCGAGGAACTGCTCCAGATCTCGATGGAGCCGCTCTCCCTCGACAGTCCGGTCGGGGAGGACGAGGACGCCGTGAGAGGGGACTTCGTCGAGGACCGTGGTTCGGCCCCCGATGCCGAGGCCGCTCGACGGCTTCTCGAGCAAACGGTCAATCAAGTCATCGCCTCCCTCGGTGAGCGTGAGGCGGAGATCATCAGGATGCGATTCGGCATTGGACCGACGAATAGCCGGCCCCTCACCCTGGAGGAAGTCGGTGAGGCCCTCGGGGTGACCCGCGAGCGCATCCGCCAGATCGAGGCGAAGACCCTGATGAAGCTGAGATCTCCGGGCACGGCCCAGCGTCTCCGCGAGTTCCTCGACGCCGAGTGAGCGCGTGGCCGCTCGGGGGTGGAGCGGTAGTGTGTGGGAGCCATTCCGGGATAGCTCAGTTGGCAGAGCAGCTGACTGTTAATCAGCGGGTCGCAGGTTCGAGCCCTGCT
>RFQQ01000120.1 GCA_009924875.1 Actinomycetota bacterium
ATCACCATCGATGGTGATCCCCTCGGGCAGACCGATCGAGGGCATCCTCGCGCAGACGAGGTCGCGCCGGTCGAGGACCACGGCCACCGCCGACTGCGACTCGTTGTCGAAGGTCACGACGGTGTGACCGCCTCCATCGGGCACGCTGCGGATGCTCTGCACGATGTCTCCACCCGGGACACGTAGACGGGTGACAGTGACCGGTGTGCCGTCGAGGAGCTCCTGACGGACGGTGGGATCAGCTTCGGGGTCGTGCCAGCGGTCCTCCGCCGCCACAAACCATCGGAGACCCCTCGAGCCGTCGAGCGGCCGGATCGTTCCCCGGGGTGTCACCTCGGCGCGCCACTGCCCCCCGACCACTCCGGTGACCACCACCCCGACAGTCAAGCCCGGTCAACCATGGACCGCACCGGTCGTTGCGACCGCTCCTAGCCTGCCCGGGGTGACGACCGTCGATGTGCTCGTGCCCGTGCGCGCCTTCCAGGCCGCGAAACAACGGCTCGCCGAGCGTCTCGACGGTGTGGGTCGGAGTCGGCTCGCTGAGGTCCTCGCCCGCGGCACGATCGAGGCGATGGCGGTTCATCGGGTGCATGTCGTGTGCGAGGACGATGACATCGAGACATGGGCCCGTGGTCTCGGTGTGGATGTGTGCCGGGTCTCCGGAGGGAGCCTGAACTCCGCGGTGTCCGAAGCGCTCCTCACGCTCGGTGACGTCGCTCGGGTCGCAATCGTCCACGCCGATCTGGCGGATCCGAGTGATCTGGCGAGCGTCCTCAAGTTGACGGGCAACGTTCTCGTACCTGATCGACATGGCGACGGCACGAACCTGATGTTGCTGGAACCCCACTGTCGTCCACTGCCCGCCTACGGGCGAAACTCCTTCGCGGCCCATGTCGACCGGCTGGGCGCCGAGGCCCGCCGGACGGGTACCGTCCTCCGAGTGGTGCATCACCCGCGTCTTGGCCTCGACGTCGACACCGGCGGCGATCTCGACCACCCGGTGGTGGCCGGTCTCCTCGCGAGGGAGGGCATTCGTGTCGTCGGCTGATCGGTCGGCGAACGACCCGGGCCAACCGCCGATTTCGTCATCGGCTGATCCGACTGGCTGGTCGCTCGGTCTGCCGATTCCCAGGCGCGCCTTGGCGATCGGAGCTCACCCAGACGATGTCGAGTTCGGCGCCGGCGGAACACTGGCCCGCTGGGCAGCGGCTGGCTGCCGAGTCATGCATCTGGTGTGCACGGACGGTTCCAAGGGCACCTGGGACGCCTCGGCCGACACGGACGCGCTCGTCGCCCGTCGCCAGGAGGAACAGCGGGAGGCGAATCGTCGCCTCAACGGTGGGCAGCCGACGGAGGTGGTCTTCCTCGGACGTGTCGACGGCGAACTGAGCGCCGATCGGGCGGCCTGCTCAGACGTCGCGCGGGTGATCCGCGAGCTCAAGCCTGATGTCGTCCTCGGACATGATCCCTGGAAGCGCTACCGCCTGCATCCGGATCATCGGGAAGCCGGGCGTCTCGCCTGTGAGGGCATCGTGGCCGCGCGCGATCCGCACTTCTTCCCCGAGCACGGACTGGAGCCGCATCGTCCCGGACACCTGTTGCTCTGGGAGGCCGACGAGCCGAACCATGTGGAGGACGTCTCGGGGCATCTCGAGATAAAGCTCGCGGCTCTCGAGGCGCACGTCAGTCAGTTCGAGTCGACGATGCACGCGGTGGACGGCGAGGGCCTTGAGGAATTCCGCGCGCGGATCCGTCGGCGAGCCGGCGAACTCGGTGGTCCCCACGGTCTCGCCGGGGCTGAGATCTTCCACCTCATGTCCGACCTCTGAGATCCAGACCGAGCGGGCCCGAAAACGACTCGAGCGGGGCCCGAAGGCCCCGCTCGTGATCCCGTGGGATCGTGTCGATCACCTGCGACGTGCAGGAGCCTTCTTGGCGGCCTTCTTCGGAGCAGCCTTCTTGGCGGCCTTCTTCGGGGCGGCCTTGCGGGCCGGCGCCTTCTTGGCGGCCTTCTTCGGAGCAGCCTTCTTGGC
>RFQQ01000013.1 GCA_009924875.1 Actinomycetota bacterium
TTGAAGAACGCCAAGATCGACGACGATGACCTGAAGCCCGTCGAGGCGATCATCCGCTCGATGACCCGCGAGGAGCGAGCCCGACCGCAACTCATCAACGGCAGCCGCCGCACCCGCATCGCCACCGGATCGGGCACCTCGGTGGCCGAGGTCAACCGGCTCGTGAAGCAGTTCTCTGAGATGCAGAAGATGATGAAGAAGATGGGCGGGCTCGGGGGCAAAAAGGGCCGGAAGGGGCGTGGACCGAATCCGTTCGGCGCGCTCGGTGGCCAGCCTGATCTCGGCGGACTCGAGGATCTCCTCGGTGGAGCACCCGACCCGCTCGGTGGAATCGGCAAGTCCGGGCGACCGGGCCTGCCCCCAGGATTCCGCTGAAGCGCCACTCCGGATTCGCCCGTACGGAACCCGCGCGGCTCCCGATAGCCTGCCGAGGTTCCTCAGTGCCCCAGGAGACAGTTCACATGGCAGTCAAGTTGCGCCTCACCCGAATCGGCAAGAAGAAGCAGCCGCAGTACCGCATCGTCGCGGCCGACTCGCGCTCGCCTCGCGACGGCAAGTTCATCGAGATCCTCGGTCATTACGACCCGCGCCAAGACCCCTCGGTGCTCACCGTCGACAACGACAAGGCTGTGAAGTGGCTCTCCGAGGGCGCGCAGCCCACCGAGCGGGTGGCCAAGCTGCTCGAGATCTCGGGCGCCATGGAGCAGTTCAAGGCCGCCAAGTGACCGTGGATACCTCGGCCGACACGGCAGCCGCCGTCCTCACCCACATCGTTCGCTCGATCGTCGACGATCCCGAGCAGGTCACCGTCGAGACCACCGACGATGGTGACCGCGTACGACTCGACGTCCGAGTCGGCCCCGGTGACCTCGGTCGCGTCATCGGTCGCCGTGGACGCACCGCCGCGAGCATCCGCACCGTCACCCGCGCCGCCGCCTCCAAGGACGGCGTCGAGGTCGACATCGAGTTCCTCGACGACTGACCGAGCCCCATGTCCGGGCCCGAGCTCCTCGAGGTCGGACGACTCGGACGCGCCCACGGCATCCGAGGCGACCTGGTCGTCAACCTCTCCACTGACCGGCTCGAACGGGTCGCCGTCGGCGCCCGACTGCTGATCGGCGACCAGTGGCGAACCGTGGTGTCGAGTCGCATGCAGGGCTCTAAGCGGGTGATTCACCTAGAGGGCATCGACGACCGCGACAGCGCCGAAGCGCTCGCTGGCCGCCCGATCCGCGCCGAGCCGATCGACGATCCCTCCGCGCTCTGGGTACACGAACTCGTTGGATCGACCGTGGTCGACCGCGACGGGACCGCACGCGGAACCTGCGTAGCGGTGATCGCGAACCCGGCCTCCGACCTGCTCGAACTCGACACGGGCGCGCTCGTCCCTTCGGTCTTCGTCGTCGAGTCCGGATCTGGCCGGATCGTCATCGATCCGCCCGAGGGTCTGTTCGAGGTGTTCGAGCCGTGAGAATCGACGTCTTCACCCTGTTCCCGGGGCTGGTCGATGATTTCTGCTCTGAGAGCCTCCTCGGCCGCGCGCGACGATCCGGCGTTGTCGACCTGAGGCTCCACGACCCCCGCGATCACGCCACCGACGTCCATCGCACCGTCGACGACAGCCCCTTCGGCGGGGGAGCGGGAATGCTCATGCGTCCCGAGCCGGTCTTCGCCTCAGTCGAGGCTGCCGATCCACCTCGACCGCTCCTGCTCCTGTCACCCGGAGGCCGGCGCCTCGACCAAGCGTTCGCGGCGGAACTCGCCGACGGCGACGGCTTCAGCCTCCTCTGTGGGCGTTATGAGGGTGTCGACCACCGCATCACCGAGCACCTCGTCGACGGAGAACTCAGCGTTGGCGACGTCGTTCTCGCCGGGGGAGAGGTGGCGGCCTGCCTCGTCATCGAGGCCGTCACCCGGCTGATTCCTGGGGTGATGGGCAACGCGGAGGGTCCCGAGACCGAGAGCTTCGCCGAGTCGGGCCTTCTCGAGGAGCCCCAGTACACGCGGCCCGCTGACTTCCGAGGTTGGGCCGTTCCCGAGGTGTTGCGCTCCGGCGACCACGCCCTCATCGCCCGTTGGAGGCGTGCGCAGGCGCTCCACCGGACGCTCGCGGCACGTCCCGAACTCGTCGACGCTCGCGGCGGACTCTCCGAGGACGAACGGCGCCTGTTGGAAGAGTTCCCCCCGGTCCCGTATCCTGCCCCGTCCGGACGGGCGCCCGAGCAGGGTCGTCCCACCACTCCACGAGAGAGCACGCCATGAAGACCACCGACCTCATCGATTCCGACCAGCTCCGCGACGACATCCCCGACTTCCAAGCCGGTGACGAACTCAAGGTCCACGTGCGCGTTGTCGAGGGCGGCAAGGAGCGCATCCAGGTCTTCCAGGGCGACGTGATCGCCCGCCAGGGCGGCGGCCTGCACGAGACCTACACGGTCCGCAAGCTCAGCTACGGCGTCGGAGTGGAGCGCACCTTCCCGGTGCACACCCCGACCGTCGCGAAGATTGAGGTCGTCAAGCGTGGCGACGTCCGTAGGGCCAAGCTCTACTACCTGCGCGACCGTCTCGGGAAGTCGGCTCGCATCCGCGAGAAGCGCGACTTCTGATCTCCTCGCGTATCGGCGCCTGAGAGCGTCCCCGTCGACGGCCCGATTGGGCCCGAAGGAGGACGCATGTCGGCTACCGCCGCGAGGGGCAGATGGGGTGAGCGGCTCGCCGCTATCGACTACCGCCGTGGCGGTTACCAGGTCATCGAGACCAACTGGTCATGTCGGCACGGAGAGATCGACCTCATCCTCACCCGCGGCGAGCTGATCGTCTTCTGCGAGGTGAAGACTCGCGCGCGGCACTCTCATGGAGGGCCGGCAGCGGCCGTCGACTCCGACAAGCAGCGACGTCTGTGGCGAGCGGCCGAGGAGTGGATCCACGCTCGACGACCGACGATCGAATCCTTCCGCTTCGACGTCGTCATCATCACGGGTGTTGTCGTCGAACGGCTCGAGTCCGCGTTCTGACACCGGTCAGCCGAACACACCCCACATCACGAGGCCGGCGGCCACCGCGAGCGCGCTGACCACGAGCAGATAGTCCGAGGGTCGCGCGCGGAACCTTCGGTACGGATTGAATCCCATGGCCATCAGTATGGTGAGGCGATGGCGTGGGGGCCCTATGAGACGCTGATCGTCGACGAGGTCGACCGCGTGGTGACGATCACCATGAACCGGCCGCGCCGGAAGAATGCCGCCAACTCGGTGATGTGGGAGGAGTTGTCGGACGTTGTTCGGGCTCTCCACTCCGCCGACGAGGTGCGCGCTGTGATCCTCACGGGAGCCGGCGGCGACTTCTGCTCCGGAGCGGACGTGTCGGGCGAGGAGACCCGTTCGAGGCACATGCTCCACTCGATGCGTCACATCGGCGATCTCTGCCTGTCACTCCAGCGACTCGCTCAACCAACGGTCGCCAAGGTCCGCGGGGTGGCTGCCGGGGCCGGTCTGAATATGGCGCTCGCCTGCGACATGGTGATCGCCGCCGAGGGCGCTCGGTTCTCCGAGATCTTCGCTCGCCGAGGTCTCGTCGTCGACTTCGGAGGCTCGTGGCTGCTGCCCCGTCTCGTCGGCATGCACCGCGCGAAGGAACTCGTGCTGCTCGCCGACATCATCGACGCCGCCGAGGCCGATCGCATCGGCCTGGTGAACCGCGTCGTACCGGAAGCGGAACTCGATGCGGTCGTCGCCTCGATCGCCGCCCGGCTGGCCGCCGGCCCACCGATCGCCCTCGCGATGTCCAAGCGGCTCCTCAACAACTCGTTCGACGTCACCCTCGAGCAGGCCCTCGATGACGAGGGATTGGCCCAGACGGTGACCTTCTCCACGGAGGACGTCGCCGAGGCGATGGGTGCGTTCATCGACAAGCGCGACCCGGTCTTCCGGGGACGCTGACGGCCGTCCGCAGCGGTCCCTCGGTACTGTTCGAGCGTGGGTCCGCGTCGCGCCAGCCTCGCCATCGCCCTGTTCGTGGCCGCCGGCCTCCTCGTCTCGGGTGCCGCCTTCGCTCAGGACGAGCCCCCCGCTGACGACGGTGGGGTGGTGGCGGGAACGACGCCCGGAACCCTTCCGCTTGTTCCGGTGCCCCTCGGTTGCGCTGCACCGGAGCCACCGGATGTGGTCTTCGTGGGGGAGGTCGCCGCGACTGACGACCGAACCGTCCGATTCACCGACGTGACCGTCCGCGCTGGAGCACTCGGTGCTTTCGACCGAGGTGGGTTGGTCGATGTCCGCTTCGGATACGACGCCCAGTACCTCGACCCGGGTGACCGCTACCTCGTCGGCGCGGAGGTCGATCCCGACATCGGGATCCTCGTCTCGAAGCTTGCCCCGGAGCCGATCAACTTCGCCGGGGATGAGATCATCGGCGTCTCCGAGGACGACGTCATCTGTCCCGATTTCGAGGATCCCATCGTGACCCTGACGCCGATCGGGATGGAGGTCGAGACCGGGCTCCTCGACAACTTCCTTGAGGATCGCACCCGACTGGCGGCGACCGTCATCGTGCCCTTCGGCATCGTCGTCGCCGTCATCTTCCTCGTCGCCTTGCTCCGCGTCAGTGCGGCCGGTTTCCTCCGGTCGCTGCGCCGCCGCTGACCGGTCTTCAGCCGGGGCGGGCGGCAGAGGCGAGCGCGCGCAGCTCGGCGACCGCGGCGGTGAGGCCGTCGGGGTGGCGGTACAGCGCGCTGCCGGCGATCAACAGGTTGGCTCCGGCGGCCGCGGCACCGGACACCGTGCTCGCTGAGATGCCACCATCGACCTCGAGATCAACCGAGTCGGCCAGACCAGCGCCGTCGATCATGGCGCGCACCTCGGTGATCTTCGGTTCCATCGACGAGATGTACGCCTGACCACCGAATCCCGGGTTGACGGTCATCACGAGCACCAGATCGACGAGGTCGAGGATGTGCGCGATCTCCGAGGCCGAAGTGGACGGGTTCAGCGCCACTGCCGCCGTCGCTCCAAGCGAGGCGATGTTCTGCAGGGTGCGATGGAGGTGCGCACAGGCCTCGACATGCACGATGAGCCGCGAGCATCCGGCCTCCACGTAGCGCGCCGCCATCAGATCGGGGTCGGCGACCATCAGATGGGCCTCGAACGGGAGCGATGTGTGACGTCGCGCCGCGGCGATCACATCGGGGCCGAAGGTCAGATTCGGTACGAAGTTCCCATCCATGACGTCCCACTGGATGAGATCGCAGCCCGCCTCCTCGAGAGCGGCGACTTCCTCGCCGAGGCGCGCGAAGTCCGCCGGTAGGACGGACGGGGCGATCTGGATCGGGCGGGCCATGGGCCGAGGTTAGGCCCACGTCACTCCGACCCCGTGGCTCAAGCCCGCTCAATCGGAGGCCAGGTGCTCCGCCACGGTGGCCGGGGTCTACCATCGCTGGATGCCCCCGGACGGCCCGCCGGCTGTTGGCGACGAGGTGGAACTGGCGCCGGAGCGATTCGTCGCCGGCGGGGAGACCCTCGCCCGATCAGCCGATGGCAGGATCGTGTTCGTACGCGGAGCGGTGCCGGGAGATCACCTCCGTGCCACGGTGATCGATGCCCGTCGGGACTGGTCGAGAGCGTCCCTCTCGGAACTGATCGCCGGGGGACCGGATCGCATCGAGGCGAGCTGTCGCGCGCGTCGCGCTGGATGCGGGGGGTGCGACTGGGCGGAGGTGGCCGACCTTGCTGCCATGTCCCACAAAGTCGGCATTGTCGAGGAGGCCCTCAGGCGCACCGCGCGTATGGATGTCGATGTGGTCGACGGTGGCACCGTCGCGCGAACCGGCTATCGCACCACCATGCGTCTCATCGGCGACGAGGAGGGGAGACCTGCCCTGCGCATGGAGGCTTCGAACTCGCCGGTCTCGGTGGCCGGCTGCGAGGTGGCCCACCCGCTCCTCCTCGCGTTGGTCGATGGGATGCGAATCACTCCCGGTCTCGAAGTGACCGTTCGCGTCTCAGCCGCTAACGCAGGCTCGACCGCCCGCTGGGATCGCCGAGCCGGGGAGGTGTCGGGGCTTCCCGCTGAGACGCTGATCGGACGGGATGCCGCCATCGAGGAGGTCGTCGCCTCGCCGACCGGGCCGCTTCGGCTCCGCGTGTCGGCGGGTTCGTTCTTCCAGAGCGGTCCGGAGGCGGCGGGTCTACTTATCGAGACCCTGGCCCGCGCCGTTCCCGAGTGTGTAGGGGCCGAGCATCTCGTCGATTTGTACGGCGGTGTCGGGCTCCTCGCCGGCGGCCTTGGATCATCGGCCCGACGCCTGACGGTGGTGGAGAGCTCTCGATCGGCGACGGCGGACGCGCTGGTGAACCTTCCGCGCCTCGACCCACCCCCGGCCGAGATCGACGTCGTGACCTCCGAGGTGGGTGCATGGCGCGCCTCCTCCGACGCCCCTCGGCCAGATGTCGTCATCGCCGACCCGGCCCGCTCCGGACTCGGACGACCAGGGGTCGCGGCTGTCGAGCGGCTTCGCCCCGCTGTGCTCGGTTTGGTCTCGTGTGACCCGGTCTCGATGGCCCGAGACGCGGTCCTGCTCGCTGAAGCGGGGTTCCGTCTGGAGGCGGCGATCGCGCTTGACCTGTTCCCGGGCAGTCACCACGTCGAGGTGGTGTCGAGATTCGTGTCGGGCCGATGAGCACGGCCACACTGTCAGCGTGATCGAACCCGTTCTTGCTCCCGAGGTTGCGGCGGCGCTCCGCGATGGTCGGCCTGTCGTCGCTCTCGAGTCGACGATCTTCTCGCATCTCGGATTGCCGTCACCGTCGAACGCCGAGGCGCTCGAACGTTGCCTCGCCGCGGTCGAGGCCAAGGGAGCGGTTCCGGCGGTGACCGCCGTGCTCGATGGCGTGCCCCGGGTCGGTATCGCCGCCGAGGAACACGGCCGGATCCTTGGGGCCGGACGCAAAGCGGCGGAGCGCGACCTGCCGGTGGCGATCGCGCAACGGTGGGAGTTCGGGGCCACCACCGTCTCGGCGGCACTCGCCCTCGCCGCCGCGGCTGGGGTGTCGGTCTTCGCCACCGGGGGTATCGGCGGCGTGCACCGCGAGGTCGCCGAGACCGGCGACGTCAGCGCTGATCTTGACGCCATCGCTTCCTATCCACTGGTGACGGTGTGCGCGGGCGCGAAGGCCTTCCTCGATCTGGCGCGAACCCTCGAGCACCTCGAGACGGCTGGCGTGCCGGTGCTCGGATGGCGCCACGACGACCTTCCGGCCTTCTACACGCGCTCGAGTGGCTTGCGAGTGCCCCACCGCGTCGAATCAGCCGAGGAGGTGGCGACCGTGCTCGCGGCGCGCACTCGTGCTGAGCGAGGGGTGTTGCTCACGGTTCCGATTCCGTCCGAGGACGAGCTCGACCCGGCCGTCATCGAGGCGGCGCTCTCCGGCGCGCTCGCCGACGCCGCAGCCGAGGGTGTGACGGGTGCGGCGGTCACCCCGTTCGTGCTGGGTCGCATCGGAGCCGCCACCGACGGCGACAGCGTCCCGGCGAACCTGGCCCTCGCGGAGAACAACGCCGTGGTCGCCGCGGAGGTCGCGGTCGCGATCAGCTCGCGAGGAGGCTGACCGCTCGGCGGATCTGTGCGAGGTGGCGGGCGCGACGATCCGCGCCGCAGCGGTCGAGGCCGTAGAGCGCCACCCACCTGACCTGGCACCGCGGCGCGCAGCGCGATCGGAGATAGCGAGAGGCTGTGCGCTTGCCGCTCTCACCCTCGAGGGAGTTGACGAGTTTCGAGGAGCCGTGTGTCGTGCACACGATGATGCGGCGGATTGAGCCGAATGTCGCCGACGGCGTCCAGACCTCGTCGAACCAGTGCTGCAGCGCTCCGGGGGGACCACTCCACCACGTGGGGTAGACGAGGACGAGAGCGGTCGAGCGCGCGAGCGCGTCTGCGTCCTTCGCGGCGAGTGCCGAGGTGTCTCGATCGGGTGCGGACAAATCGACGAGATGGACCTCGACGCCGGTGAGGCTGTCGAGAGCCGCCGTGCGGGCGGCCGCGTTCAGCGAGCCCTCGAGGGGGTGGCAGTAGACGAGGGTCACCATCGACGCGCCGCTCCTGCGACAGCGTCGCTGATTTCGCCGGCGGAGGCCGTCGAGCTGACGCGGATCCACGAGGATCGGGTTGACCAACCGCACACGAGTCGGAGCGCTCTCGCGATCACGCGTCGCGCGCTGTCACCCTCCCGGAATCTTCGGATCCGACTCCGGTCATCGATGCTCACCGTGATCAGTTGCCGAATATGACGGAGTCCCGGACGCATGCGCCCGTCCTCGCCGATCACGAATCCGACACCGGGCACGAGCACCCGGTCGAGCCAACCCTTCACGGGGGCTGAGAGGCCGCTCGAGAGCAGCGGCGTCACGAAGGCCAGGACCGAGGCCTCTGAGACCGCGTCGGCCGAGGATCGGACTCGGGGGTCGACGATCGGGTCGTCGGTCTCGTAGGCGCGCCGTTCGTCCGCGGTCATCGCGATGCCAAATCCGGCGAGGTCGATCACGGTGACGGAATGTCGGGTCGACAGTCGTTCCACCAGCACCGCTGTCGCGAGGGACGCCGACCGTCCCCGACGGTCGGCGACAACGACCGCGGACGCGCCGTCGCGGGTTCCGTCCCCGCCATCCCCCGATGGATCCACGCCGTCACGGTAGTCACGCGGCTCGGTGGTGGGGCCTCGGCTCTGCGAACATCACCGGGTGAGCGCATCGACCCCGACGACCGGCTGGGACCGCGACGACATCCTTCCCGAGGACGGGGATCTGCAGCCCATCCACGATCGCGAGTATCGCGTGAGGGCGTATCGCCTCGCCTCCGACCGGATCCTTATTCGCGGCGGGGTGCGCGATCAGAAGCCCCCTGGGCTCTACATCTCCCACGACCCCGATCCGATCATCGTGCACCACATGGTCGTCGAGATGGAGGTGAGTTTCCCCGCTCTCGTCATCGAGCGATGCGAGGTGACGTTCGAGTCGTACCCCCACGGCACCTGTCCGACGATCACCGAGCACTATCGCTCCCTGGAGGGTGTCTCGATCGCGCGCGGATACTCGGGTCGGGTGCGCGAACTCTTCGGTGGCCCGCGCGGGTGCACTCACACGACCGCGCTCTTGCTGGCGATGGGACCGGTCGCGGTGCAGTGCACCTGGTCGATGTTTTCCGCTGAACTTCCTGAGGGGGATAGTCCGTCATTGCGAATGCGACTGTTCGAGGGCAACGTCGACGACACATGGCGGATGAACATCGGCTCGTGTCACGAGTGGGCCGAAGATGGACCGGCGACTCGGCGGGCCGAGGCCGGTGACGGATTCGAGGTGCCGGTCTTCATGCAGCGGCGGCTTCGCGATCTTGGACTGGTCGACGAGGGGTCATGAGCGATCCGTTCGGGCTTCGTGATCTCGACGAGGCGACACTCGCGTCGACTCCTGGTGTCAAGTGGCAGGCGAATCCCGGGCGTCTCGCGGCATGGGTGGCCGACATGGACTTCCCGGTCGCTCCGGCAATCTCCGAGCGCCTCCAGGCGATGGTGACCCGCGGCGCGCTCGGCTACCCGAATTGGGGCCCTTCTCCGTCACCCGCTGGTCGACTGTTCGTCGATCGAATGAGCTCGCGTTGGGGCTGGTCGCCCGACCTCGAGCGAGTTCACGATCTCGCGGACGTTCTTCAAGGGGTCCGGATCGCCGTGGAGCTCCTCACTCAGCCCGGCGACCCGATCGCGCTCCACACCCCCGCCTACCACCCGTTTTTGAACTCCCTCCGTGAGATGGATCGCCGGATCGTTGAACTGCCGGTCGGCGCTGATCGGGTCGACGACGTGGAGTCGATCATCGTCGCGGAGCGTCCGCGACTGCTCATCCTCTGCCATCCGCACAATCCGACTGGGCATCGCTTCGATCGGAGCGAACTCGAGCGCCTCTCGGCGATCGCCGAGGCGGCGGACCTCGTCGTCGTCTCCGACGAGATCCACGCCGATCTCGCTCACCAGAATCCGTCTGGTGCGGAGACCCACATTCCTTTCGCGTCGGTGTCGGAGTCCGCGGCTCGCCGGACGGTGACGGTCACCTCGGCGTCCAAAGCGTTCAACCTCGCTGGACTCCGCTGGGCGGTCATGCACGTCGGCCACGAGGAGCTCGAGCGGCGGGTCCGCGCCTTCCCCGACCACTTCTTCGGCGCGCCGAACATCATCGCGGTCGAGGCGGCGCTCGCTGCCTGGACCGAGGGCTCCGAGTGGCTCGAGGCGGTCATGGAGGTGCTCGACGAGAACCGTCGCTCGCTCGTCGATCTCCTCGCCCAGCACCTTCCCGGTGCGCGCTACTCACCGCCTGATGCCACCTATCTCGCCTGGATCGACTGTTCGTATCTCGGGGAAGGAGAGGTGCCCCGAGACATCTTCCGAGAGCGTGGTGTCGAGGTGAGCCCGGGACCCCAGTTCGGTCGGGAGGGGTCCGGCCATGTGCGGCTGAACATGGCGACGAGTCCGCGAATGCTCGAGCGGATCGTCACCGCGATGGGCGACGGCTGACCGCCCACTTCAGCGAGGCCGAGTCAGTCGGCGGTCGGTCGGTTCTGAGCGTGTTGGAAGCCGAAGCGACCCTTCACGCAGAGGTTGCCGCTCGTGATGCCGCTGTCGGGCGGTGAGGTGACCTTGACGATCGAGTCGTCCTGCACGTGGAGTCTCAGGTTGCAGCCGACCCCGCAGTAGCCGCACACCGTGTCGACCTGGGTCTGGCGCGCCTCATCCCAGGTGCCTGCTTGGCGCATGTCGTACTCGGAGGTGAACATCAGCGCTCCGGTCGGGCAGACCTGGATGCAGTTGCCGCAGTAGACGCACCCGGAGTCCGGGAGGGCGACGTCGTGCTCGGTGGACACTCGGGCGTCGAATCCGCGACCCGCGATGTCGATCACGAAACTGTTCTGCCACTGCTCACCGCACGCGTCGACGCACTGGTAGCACAGGATGCACTTGGAGTAGTCGCGCACGTAGAGGTCGTTATCGATTCTGACTGGTTCGTCGACGCGAGCGGCCTCCGGGCCGTAGCGAGTGGGGTCGGCCCCGTACTCGGCGTTCCACTCCTCGACATGATCGGTGAGGGACAGGTCGACCGAGGACCCGAGGAACTCGAGCACCATCCGTCGCGAATGATCGATCCGCTCGGAGCGGGTCGTGACGACCATGCCCTCGGTGACGGGCCGCGAGCATGACGGGACCAGAGTGCGCGATCCCTCCACCTCGACCATGCAGACGCGGCAGGCGTTCCGCGGGGTGATCGTCTCGCCGTAGCACAGGGTCGGGATGCCGCAGCCACGTCCGCCGCAGGCGTCGAGAATCGTCGTCCCCTCGGCGACGCGCACCGTCACCCCGTCGATCATCGCCTCCACGGTGGCGATCTCCGGTCGGGTGTCGTCGATCGCTGTCATGTGAGCACCCCGAGTCGCACGACCGCCGACTGGATGGCGTTGGCCGCGGTCTGTCCGAGGCCGCAGATACTCGCGTCGCGCATCGCCCCGGCAATGTCGCGCAGGAGTGAGAGGTCGGCCTCGCCGGTACCGGCGGCGAGGCGCTCGATGGCTTCCTCCTGCCTGATGGTTCCCACGCGACAGGGGACGCACTGTCCGCATGACTCATCGCGGAAGAACGCCGCGATTCGCCGAAGTTGGTCGACGAGGTCGACGTGCTGGTCGTGGACCATCACCACACCGGAGCCGAGGGTGAGACCGACCTCGCGAAGCCGGGCGTCATCGAGGGGGAGGTCAAGGTCGGCCGGACCGGCGAAGCCGCCGGCAGCTCCACCGAGCATGACCGCGCGGAAGCCCGCCGGCTCGCTCGATCAGGGAGCCGAGGGTGATGCCGATGGGCGCCTCGATGACACCGGGTCGGCGGACGGCGCCCGACAGACAGAACAGTCGCCGATCGGCGCGACGTCCCTCGGAGATAATCGACGGCACGTTCATGAGCGTCTCGACGTTGTTGACTGCCGTCGGCTGCCCGAAGAGACCCGACTCGAACGGGAACGGGGGCTTGTTCCGCGGTTCGCCGCGGTAGCCCTCGATCGAGTTGAAGATCGCCGTCTCCTCCCCGCAGATGTAGGCACCCGCTCCGCGGATGATCTCGATGTCGAACCCGGCTGAGGATCCGAGCAGACCGGCCGAGCGGCACCGCTCGATCGCCGTCGAGAGCGTCCGATGGGCGCGGAGGTACTCGCCGCGGAGGTACACCCGGCCGAGTTCGCACCCGATGGCGAGCGCGGCGATCGCCATCGATTCGATCAGGGCGTACGGGTCGTTCTCAATGAGGGTTCGATCCTTGAAGGTGCCCGGTTCGGACTCGTCGGCGTTGCAGATCAGGTGGTGGGGGGTGACGGGTTGGGTTCGCACCGCCTCCCATTTGCGGGCGGTCGGGAATCCGGCGCCTCCGCGACCGGTGAGGCCGGAGGCTTCGACGGCGGCGATGATCCCCTCCGGTCCGAGTTCGCGGGCTCGGTCGAGGGCGGAGAAGCCGCCGTCGGCTCGATACGCGTCGAGGTCGACGGGATCACCTGAGCCGACGCGTCGAAGCAGTACGTCGTCGTTCGCCCGGTCGACGGCTGCGAGGCCGGGGTCGGGCTCTGGGTCGTGGCCGCCGATGGTGATGGCGGCGGGGGCGCGATCGCACAGGCCGAGGCAGGGGGCCGGGTGCGCTCCGTCGTCAACGCTGTGCTCAGTCGGTCCGCCGGCGGCGCGACAGGCCAAATCGATGCAGACATGTCGCTGGACCGGCTCACGCGGGCTGAGCGAGAACAGACCATAGAAACTGGCCACGGCGTGGATCTCGGCGGGCGAGGCGCCGAGTCGGCTGGCGAGATAATCGATTGCCGGAGGGCTGATCCAACCGATGCGATCGTTCAGCGCGTGGAGGCAGGGCAGAAGGAGATGGCGACGACCGCGGACGACATGGCCGGCGATGGCGTCGCGACCGAGGTGATCCTCGCCGGGCCCGAGCAGCCCGTCGATCGCCTCGCGCTCGGCCTCGGAGGCCGGGGTGGTCCGCTTGATCGCCTCCATCGTCGCTCAGCCTGTCGTCGCGGCGATCCGGTCGATACGAACGGCGGCCGCCTTGAACTCGGCGGTTCCCGAGCGGGGGTCGACGGCGTCGATGGTGAGTTGGTTGACGTCGACCTCATCGGGGAAGTGGAAGGTCATGAACACCAGACCGTCGCGGAGGCCTCGGTCGATCCTGACGGGTGCCTCGACCGCTCCGCGGCGCGAGCTGACGCGGACGACCTCGCCATCGGCGACACCGAGTCGGCTCGCGTCCCCTGGTGACACGTCGACGGTCTCGCCGGCGCGGTTCGGAGAGGAGAACCCGCCTGACTGGACGCCCGTGTTGTAGGAGTCGAGTCGGCGGCCGGTGGTGAGTCGGAGCGGGAACTCCTCGTCGACGGCTTCGACAGGTGGCTCGTCGATCACGACGGCAAACGGGGCGGGTCGCCCTCGGTCGGCGGGATCCTCGGCCCACAAACGCCCGTGGAGGTACGGCGGCTCCAGGGTGTCCTCTGAGTAGCAGGGCCATTGGATGCCGCCGAGTTCCTCAAGCCGCCACCAGGGCATGCCGGCGTGCATGGGGGAGAGGGACCTCAACTCGTCCCAAATCTCCTCGTGGTCGCGGTAGTTCCAGTCGTGGCCGAGACGGGCGGCGAGGGCGAGCAAGATGTCGATGTCGTCACGGGCCTCACCGGGCGGGTTGATGGCCTTGCGGACGCGCTGTACCCGGCGCTCGGAGTTCGTGACGGTGCCGTCGGACTCGCACCATGAGGCGCTACCCGGAAGGACGACATCAGCGAGTTCGGCGGTGCCGGTCATGTGGATGTCGAGAACGACGAGGTGGTCGCGGGATGAGAGCAGGTCGATCGCCCGCGAGACGTCGGCCTCGCTCTGCGCCGGGTTCTCGCCGATGACGAGCAGCGAGGTGAGCTCGCCGCGCTCCATCGCGTCGAACATCTGAGTGAGATGCCAGCCGTTCTCCGGTGGGACGGTCGCCGACCAACGCGTGTCGAACTTCGCGCGGGCGACGTCATCGGTGACGTCTTGGAAGCCGGGCAACTTGTTGGGGAGGGCGCCCATGTCGCCGCCTCCCTGCACGTTGTTCTGTCCGCGCAACGGGGTGAGTCCGGCGCCGAAGCGACCGACCTGCCCGGTGAGCAGGGCGAGGTTGCACAGTGAGAGCACGTTGTCGACACCGTTGTGGTGCTCGGTGATGCCGAGTGTCCAACACAACTGCGCGGCGCGGGCACCGGCGTAGGCGTGGGCGAGTTCTTTGATGGCTTCGGCCGGCACGCCGGTCACGGCTTCGCCACGCTCGAGGGTCCACTCCTCGACGGAGGCCGCGTACTCCTCGAATCCGCTGGTGGCCCGCTCGATGAAGTCCCGGTGGGCCAGGCCAGCGTGGATGATCTCGCGGGCGATCGTGTTGGAGAGCGCGATGTCGGTTCCCACCTCGAGGCCGAGCCAGCGGTCAGCGAAGCGCGCGGTCTCGCTGCGTCGCGGGTCGACGACGAAGAGACGGGCGCCGTTGTTCACCGCGGTGAGGACGTGATGGAAGAAGATCGGGTGGGCGTTGCGCGCGTTCGAGCCCCACATGATGATGACGTCGGCGGCCTCGGCCTCCGCGTAGGAGGAGGTTCCCCCTCCCGCTCCGAATGTGGCGGCCAGACCGACCACCGAGGGAGCGTGTCAAGTTCGGTTGCAGGAGTCGATGTTGTTCGTGCCGAGGGCGACGCGGGCGAGCTTCTGCGCGATGAAGTTCATCTCGTTGGTCGACTTCGAGCAGGAGAACACACCGACCGAGCTACCGCCTCCAGCGCGACGGAACCCCTCAGCGGCGCGGTCGAGGGCCTCGTCCCATGTCGCGGGGCGCAAGGCGCCGTTCTCGCGGACGAGCGGGGTAGTGAGTCGATCGAGTGGCTGGTGGCGATGCCTCGGCATGCGGATCAGACTAGTTGAGCCTCGGGGTATCGTTCCACCTATCGGAATGAATCCGTATTGTGGAACGGGTGTGACCTGTGCGACAATCCGCGCCGGTCACCCGGGGGCGGGCCTACCCGACCCGCTCCTTCTGCCGACACCACACCGAACCAGAGGTGAAGAACCATGAGTTTCCCATCTGATCTCGACATCGCCCGAGCCGCGGTTCCACAGCCGATTCCGCAGGTCGCCGCCAAAATGGGCATCGGCGAGCATCTGCTCCGGCCCTACGGCACCGAGCTGGCGAAGATCAGCCTCGACGCGATCGACGAGTTGGCCGACCGGCCGAAGGCGAAGTACGTCGTGGTCACCGCCATCACCCCGACCCCGCTCGGCGAGGGCAAGACGACCACCTCGGTTGGTCTTGGTCAGGCCATGTCTCACGTTGGCAAGAACGCGGTGCTCTCCTTGCGACAGCCGTCGATGGGACCGACCTTCGGCATCAAGGGTGGCGCGGCGGGCGGCGGCTACAGCCAGGTCATCCCAATGGAGTTGCTCAACTTGCACCTCACCGGCGACTTCCACGCGGTGACTGCGGCGCACAACCTGCTGTCGGCGATGGTCGACAACCACCTCCACCACGGCAACGAGCTCGGCCTCGATCTGAACAACATCACCTGGCGTCGAGTGCTCGACGTCAACGATCGCTCGCTCCG
>RFQQ01000121.1 GCA_009924875.1 Actinomycetota bacterium
CTACCTGACCGGCGCGCAGGAGCTTCGCCACGGTCACCCTCCGCGTCGGGCCGCGGTGCGACGCGGTTATCTCGACGCGATGACCGTCGACCAATTGATCGATTCGATCGCCGTCCGGCTTCGATCTGAGGATGTCGACGGTCGTACGTGGACGATCAATCTCGAACTGACCGACCGCGCCGAGATCTGGCGGGTCGAACTCTCGAACCGCGCGATCTCGGCCTCGCCGTTCCCTGCAGCATCACCTGATGCGACGGTTCGACTCGCCCATGTCGCCCTCGTCGAGATCGCTTCCGGTGAGAGCACCCCAGACACCCTGCTCAACGCCGGTCGCCTCGATCTCTCCGGAGCGCCTGAGGCCCTCGCGGAAGTCTTCGGGCATCTCGACGTGTTCGAGTCGATGTTCCCGATCGTCGAACCGTGACGAGCCGGCACGCCTGATCGACCGACGGTCAGCCATAGTGGGGTCATGAGCGACACCTTGACCGTTGAGCAACGCGGACCGGTCCGCATCGTCACCATGGATGACGGGAAGGCGAACGCGTTCTCCCTCGGGGTCATCAACGACCTGCGTGGACTGCTCAGAGAGGCGGAAGCGGACGACGAGACGCGATCACTGGTCATCGCCGGCCGAGAGGGCCGCTTCAGCGGAGGATTCGACCTGTCGGCGATGCGAGCCGGAGATGTCGATGCGGTCGTCGAGTTGGTCGCTGCCGGAGGAGCGCTCGTCGCCGATCTCTACGCGTCGCCGCTCACCGTGGTTGCCGCCGCGACGGGGCACGCCGTCGCAGCGGGGGCACTCGTGTTGCTCGGCTGCGATCATCGGGTCGGTGTCGACGGACCGGTGAAGATCGGACTCAACGAGGTCGCGATCGGCATGGTGCTGCCGCCTTGGGCGCTCATCATCGCTCGCGACCGCCTGAGCAAGCGCTACTTCCACTCCTCCACGACGAACGCACGGCTCTTCGATGGGCGAACCGCGGTCGATGCCGGGTTCCTTGACGAGGTGGTCGCCGCCGAATCCGTGGTCGAGCGGGCACTCGAGAAGGCGACCGAACTGTCGGCGCTCGTCCCGGCCGCCTACGCCCGAACCGTCGAGGTGGTCCGCGGTCCAGTGATCGCCGAGATGCGCGCCGTCGACCCGCGATCGATCCTCTAAGCGGCGACGCACGATGAACGGCACCCTGATCAGCGTCAACGTCGGATCGCGGGGAGTCCTGCCCCACGGTCGCCGGGAGATCGAGACCGCCTTCGTGAAGGCGCCGATCACCGGCCCGGTCCAACTGGCCCGCCTCGGCCTGCCCGGCGATGACCATGTCTATGAGCATCACGGCGGGCCGGACATGGCGCTCCTCGCCTACCCCATCGAGCATTACGCGCATTGGCGGTCGCTCGGACTCGACCTTCCCGAGGCGGGTGCGATGGCAGAGAACCTGACCGTGGCGGGACTTATTGAGACCGAGATGTGCATCGGAGATGTTCTGGCGTGCGGCGAAGCTCAAGTGCAAATCAGCCAGCCCCGGAGTCCCTGTTTCAAGTTGGCCGCCCGGTTCTCACGAAGATCACTCCCCCAAGAGATCCAATCGACGGGCTACACCGGTTTCCTGCTCCGTGTACTCACGGAGGGCACCATTGAGGCCGGCGACGAGGTGCTGCTCATCGAGCGCATCGAGCCGTGCATGACAGTGGCCCGAGCCGGCCACATTCTGAATGTCGCCCGCGATGACCTCGACGGCGCCCGCGAGCTGCTCGATGTCGAGGCCCTCGGCTCCGTGACCCGGCGAACCCTTGAGGCTCGAGTCGCGGCCGGCGGGTTCTCGGGCGAGGACACCGCGCGTCTCTACCTCGACGATGCCTTGTGAAAATCTTGTCGAAAGTCGGAATAGGCCGCCTCAATCGGTGTTGACCAGCCCGTGACTGCTCTCAAAGACATCCCCGTGACCACCATTGACGGCACCGAGACGACCCTTGGGGCGCTCGAGGCCGAGGTTCTCCTCGTCGTGAACGTCGC
>RFQQ01000122.1 GCA_009924875.1 Actinomycetota bacterium
GCGACCCGCCACTGACGCGGAGCAACACGAATTCGGCGCTCTCGCCAAGACGATCTGGACGAGCCTGCTCGCAGCGGTTCGCGAACCCGCCGATGACGCTCGCTGGGAGGAGGCATACGAGCATCGCTCGGGGTTCGCGTTGCGAGTAGCCGAGAGTCGTCGGGAGTGGCTGATTGGCTGGGGTCTCTTCGCTGAACCTCACGCTCGTTATCCGGCTCGAGTCGAATTGACTGGTCCTGCGGTGATCACCGACGAAGGTCGAGCGGTCGTCCCCTACTGCGAGGTCGACTCCGACACCTTGTACGAGCGGGGCGGCGCACCCGACGGCGGCGACTCGGTTCACGAGTGAGGACGGAGCGAGTTCAACCGGCTCTGGTACTCCGGCGTGCCAGTGGTTGACGGCGGTCATCTACGGACTGCCCGTGGTCGACATCGATCTCGCCGGCGATGGCGTCCTCCGGAGGAACCACCCAGTTTTTGGGCATCGTCAATACGGCATTCACGAGGTCTGCGATGGGGTGCCTCGTCGATTTGCCTGGGTCGATGAACGCGTGCCAACGGCGGCGGAACTCACGTCGGGCTCCCTCGCGGAAGTGAGACGTCGGCTGCCCGCACCAGTACTCCGCACCGCACCGGAGTCGGCGGTCATCGTGAACTTCGAGACATGGCTCGGGGTGGACGATCTCACTGCGGTCAGCGCGGGTGTGGCCGCAGATGGCCATCACGCGCGTGTCACGGCGACGCCCGTCTCGATTGAGTACCTCACACCATTTGGTGAGGTCCGTTGCGCGCCCGGGCCACCGCGACCCGGCTGTGCCCTGTCCATCGAGCGGCGAGGAGTCTCGCTCCCGATCACTGCGCGAGTGACGTGGTCGGTGAGTTACGTCTCATCCGTCGGAAACGGTGCCTTGAACCCACTGTCCACTCAGGTGATCCGGACGCTCCCGGTGGAGGAGGTGCAGACGATTAGCCGGTGACGGATGGGCGTGGTCCGATGCCCGCCGCGGTGTAAATCGCGTCGATGACCTCCATGTTCTGAATGGCGTCATCTCCGGAGGTCACTGGGTGAACGCCGCTCGACACGGCATCCCGAAAAGCAATGAGTTGGTGCAGGTAGGTGGCGGAGGCGTCAACCTCGAGTACCTCACGACCCGAGTCGGTCTCGAGCGTGATCGAGGCACCGTTCTGCGGGGCGAGAGGGTTCATTGCGATCATCGTCCCCGCCGATCCGTAGACCGAGAGCCTGATGTCGGTGCGACCGTCAGGTTCGATCATCGAGGAGGACAGCGTCGCAGAACGGCCATTGGGCCAGCGCAGTTCCGCCTGAATGTGGCCATCGACCCGGTCCACCGGGCACACGGCCGAAGCTGAGACCACCTCGGGCATCGGGCCGAGGAGCCACCGGAGCCACTGCACCGGGTAGCAGCCGAGGTCCATCAGCGAGCCCCCGCCGATTGAGAGATCCCAGCGGATGTCACCCATCGCGATCTCGCCCTCGGGCAGATCGAAGGCGGCATCGGCACCCTCGATTTCGCCGATCGCGCCGGAGTCGATGATCGCCTGCATTTGCGCGACCATCGGGTGGTAGCGCCAATGGAACGCCTCCATCAGGATCAGCCCGGTCTCCTGTCCAACCGCCACCATCTCACGCGCCTCCTCAGCGTTCGACGCGAACGGCTTCTCGCAGAGCACGTGCTTCCCGGCTCGCAGCGCCTCGATCGTCCAGTGGCGGTGATGACCAGCTGGGGTGGCGATGTAGACGGCATCGATGTCATCGCTCGCGATCACCTCCTCGTAGGAGCCGACCGCGCGCTCAACCCCCCAGTCCGCTGCCGCCTGCTCGGCACGAGCGAGGTCGCGGGCGCCGACGACGACGAGGGACACATCGTCGAGGTCGCGGGCGGGCGCGACGAGCGCGGGCTCGGTGATTCGGGCAGCGGCGATGAGTCCGAGACGCATGACCTGAGACTAGGCATCGCGCCCC
>RFQQ01000123.1 GCA_009924875.1 Actinomycetota bacterium
ACACCCGAACATCTCGAGATCGTGGTCGACCTCGCGGGGCAGTTTGGAGTTGCCACTCAGCGCGTAGGGCTCTCGACCCTCACCGCGAATCGCCGCCACATGCTCCGCGCACGTCGTCCGATGGCCGGCGGCCATGGCGCGCTCTTGACGATGACGTCGCCACGAGTCGAGATCGGCGAAGCCATCCTCACTGACCGTCGTCGCGAGCGCCCGCAACATCGGCGAGAGCCGTCCATACCCACCCGGCTTCAGCAGGTCGGAGCAGATCGTCGCTGGGTTGACACCCATGGCGAGGGTGTCGGCGAGGTTCTCCTTCGTGACCCCGGCCGAGAAACTCACCATCACCTCACCATCGTGACCGGGCACCGCCAGACGACCTGGGAGCGCCTCGCTCAGCCGGTCGAGCAGGGTGCTCGCGAGCACATGCAACGGCGCACCCGAGAGATACATCGTGTCGTCGGGCATCACACCTCGGGTGTTGTCGACCACGAGGGTGTTCGTCAACTTGATGCCGAAGCGACGCCCACGCTCTCGCGCGTAGTCGGCGAGGCCGCCGATCAACTCGATACCGCGCTCAAACTGCAAGTCGTCGGCGAAGGCCTGCTCCTTCACCGACACGTCGCGATAGCCGAGCTCGTCGTTGACGATGGCCGAGACGGTCTCGTAGCCGAGGAGCGTCGGATTGAGCTTGACGATGACGTCGAGGCCATGGACATCGATGAGGTGTCGCGTGATCGCCTCGATCTCGTCGGGCGGACAACCGTGGAAGGTCGACAAGGTGAGGGTGTCGGCGATCCGAGGGTCGAAGTCGAGATCGGCCAGCCGCGCGAATGACTCGGGCCCCGACCGGATCTCCGCTCGAAGGCGTTCGAGCACCGGGCTCGCATCGAGCATCGCCGCGATGAATCCGGCGACCTTCTCGCCGGAGATGCCAGCCAGGTCGTATCCGACGCTCATGTCGAACACGTGCTCGCCCGGGCCATCACCGAGGTGCTCGGCAAGCGGCTCCCACTCGCTGAGCATCCGGATCAGCATCGACGCCTTCACGTACTCATCGACGCTCGCCGGCACCGAGAGCTCTTGGCTCCACTCGATGTTGTATCCGACGGTCTGCATATCGATACAGGGCCGCGCGATCTCGAGATCGTCGATCACCTGCACCGTCTTCAGCTCGAAGAGTCGCGAGCCCCCAAGCCATGCCAAGACGAGGTTTTGAGCCATCTGCGAATGCGGGCCCGCCGCGGGACCGATCGGCGTGGCGCACGGCCGACCGAGGAACTCGAAACCGAGATCGACATCGGGCTCAGGACTCCAGATGCGGGCCGTCGGTAGATCGAAGATCCGGTTGCGCGTCGACCACTCGTGATCGATTCGATGCAGGAGCGCGCCAAGCGACATCGGTGTGAGCGGTGCGACGCCCGTCATCGACTCTCCTTCCCCCAGAACACGCTTGACAAAATGTACACGCGCCTCGGCCCGGTCACCATCGACCACGCCGGCCGGGGGTAGGTTCGCCATTCCCCTAGGAGGCACCATGAAGCGCACCATCTCGAGCATCACCGTCATTGCTCTCGCGGCCTCAATCGCCGCCTGCGGCGAGCCGACCGTCGAATCAGAACCCGCCGAAGCGGCCGCGCCGGAGGCCGCCTCCGAGAGCACTGCCGCCCCCACCACGGAAGCACCCGCGGCCGTGCCGAGCGCCCCCATCGACGGCAACGCCGACAACGCCGAACTCATCGCCGCCATCGAGACAGCGATCACCGATTTCTCCGTGAGCACCGGCACCCCGGGGGCCACCGTCGCCGTACTCATGCCCGACGGTGACGGATTAGTGCAGGTCACCGCGGCCGCCGGTCTCTCCGATATCACCTCCGGCGACGACGCCGATCCGAGCGACCACTACCGCTGGGGCTCCATCACCAAGCCCATGACCTCGACACTGATCCTTCAGTTGGTCGAGGACGGTCTCGTCGACCTCGAC
>RFQQ01000124.1 GCA_009924875.1 Actinomycetota bacterium
CGCTGGGCCGTTCGGGTCCGTCGGTCACGCGACGAACCTAGTCGGGGGTCGATCAGATCGGAACCGTCGGCGTCAGCCCCAGCCGAGGTCGTGCAACCGGTCGTCGTCGATTCCTGCCGCGTGGGCCAGTTCGTGGATCACGGTGATGCGGACCTCACGGGTCAGTTCCTCGAGATCGTGACAGGCGTCGCAGAGCGCCAGTCGGAAGATCGACACGACATCAGGACCCTCGGCACCGGATCGCTCGGTGTGGGGAACCCCCTCGTAGAGACCGAGGAGGTCGGGTTCGTCGGGGTCGCGGTCGACCACGCGGACGACGACGTTGTCGAGCACCGGGGTGAGCTCGCCCGGGAGGGATGCGAGGGCCTCGTCGACGAGGCGCTCGAACCGGTAGCGGGGGAGCGGATCCAAGTGGTCAGATGACCCGGAGCTCGGGGCTGAACACCTTCTTCGGCCGCAGGTCCTCGGCGACCGCCCGGGCGATCTCGGCGAAGGCCAGAGCGGCCTCGGATTCGGGATCGACAGCGGTGATCGGACGACCATCGTCGCCACCTTCGCGGAGGGCGGGCACCAGGGGAAGGCGACCGAGCAGCGGCACATCGAGTTCCGCGGCGAGCTCCGCGCCGCCACCAGAACCGAAAATCTCGTAGCGCTTGCCGTCGTCTCCGGTGAACCACGACATGTTCTCGATGACTCCGCGAACCGGAAGGTTGACCTTCTCAGCCATCGCCGCGGAGAGACGAGCAACCTTCTGCGCCGCGGGCTGCGGCGTCGTCACCACGAAGACCTCGCCGCGAGGGAGGTATTGGCTGAGGCTGAGCGCGATGTCACCGGTGCCGGGCGGCATGTCGATCAGAAGGAAGTCCGGCTCATCCCAGTAGACGTCGGTGAGGAACTGCTCGAGCGCCTTGTGGAGCATGGGTCCGCGCCACACGACCGCCTCACCCTCGGGGACGAAGTAGCCGATCGAGATGCATCGGACTCCCCACTGCTCCGGTGGAACGAGCATCTCGTCGATGACGACCGGCTTGCGATCGGTGCCGAGCATCCGCGGGATCGAGTAGCCGTAGATGTCCGCGTCGACCACGCCGACGGAATGGCCCCGCGCGGCGAGGGCGACGGCGAGGTTGGTGGTCACACTCGACTTGCCGACGCCACCTTTCCCGGAGGAGATGAGCAGCGGCCGGGTCTTCGAACCCGGTTGGGAGAACGGGATTGCCCGACCCTCGGCGTGTCCGTGGGCATGGCCCGAGCCGGCGGTTGCTCCGGGGGAGCCGTGGAGCATCTCGCGAAGTGCCGCGCGCTCCTCGTCGGTCATGACGGTGAACTCGAGGTCGACCGAGGACACACCGTCGAGGGCCGTCACCGCGGTCGAGACCCGGTTCTGGATCTCGTTGCGAAGCGGGCAACCCGCCACCGTGAGCGCGATCAGGATGTGCGCCACCCCGTCGCCGGAGACCTCGGCCCGGCGCAGCATGCCGAGGTCGACGATCGAACGGTGGAGCTCGGGATCCTCAACCGGGCGAAGGGCTTCGACGAGTTGATCGCTGGTGGGGGACATGCCGTCCATTCTGGCGAACACCCCCGGGGTTTGCACTACGACGGTAGGAGAAAACCCGCCTACACTCAGCCCATGTCCGCCTCCGCGTCGTTCACCGCAACGGTGTCGGCGATCACCGATGCGTTCGGTGACCCCACCCGACGGCGGGTCTACCTCTTGGTGCGTGAATCAGGGGACGAGGGACTGACGACCTCCGCCGTCGCCGACCAGGTCGGTGTTCATCCCAACGTCGCACGTCACCACCTCGAGAAGCTCTCGGCGGGCGGCTACCTCGAGGTCAGCACCGCCCGAGTCGATGGCGGAGGAGCGGGACGACCCTCAAAGCGATATCGGGCCGTCGCTGACCGGCTCACCGAGTTCCCCGTGCGCAGCGATGATCTCGTGCTGTCACTCCTCGGACGCGCCC
>RFQQ01000125.1 GCA_009924875.1 Actinomycetota bacterium
CGGTCACCGAGTCGTAGGAGGCAAGTGACTCGAGGCTGTTCAACGCCAGCAAGTCCTGGTTCTCGATGATCGCGTTCTGGGCCGCAATCTCGGCCGAGCGCTGCGCGTCGACCTGGGCGCGAAGCACCCGATTCTCCTCCTCGAGCGCGTCGAAGTCGGAGTAGGCGCGCCAGAGGCGCTCGACTGGCGCGGAGGCGACCTCGGCCGCCTGCTGGAACGGTTGGAGCGCCACGGTGAACCCCGACCGGGCGGCATCAAACAGGCGGTTGCCGCGTAGATCGAGGGTCAACAGGAGCGCCGAGGTCAACGCGAGCGCGATGATGACGCGGCGTCGTCCGGCCGAGTAGAGCGGCACAGGATCCTCGTCAGAGATCGCCGCCGAGCGACATCAGACTGCGCATGGCATCGATGTTCTCGAGCGCCTTGCCCGATCCGACCACCACGCTGAACAGCGGCTCCTCGGCGATCCTGATCGGCATCCCCGTCTCGTGAGCGAGCCGATCGGGGAGCCCCTGGAGCAGCGCACCGCCTCCGGTGAGGGTGATCCCCTCCTCCATGATGTCGGCGGCGAGTTCGGGTGGAGTTCGGTCGAGTGCTGCCTTCACCGCGTCGACGATCGCGCTCACCGGCTCCTCGAGCGCCTCGCGAATGTGCTCGGTCGTCAACTGGATGGTGCGCGGCAGGCCGCTGATGAGGTCGCGACCGCGGATATCGGCGGTGACCTCGTCGGGGAGGGGCCAGGCCGACCCCATCTGCATCTTGATCTCCTCCGCGGTGCGCTCACCGATGGCGAGGGAGAACTCTTTCTTGACGTACTGGATGATCGCGTCGTCGAGTTCGTCGCCGGCAACCCGCACCGATTGGGCGGTGACGATGCCACCGAGGGAGATGACGGCTACCTCGGTGGTTCCACCGCCGATGTCGACCACCATCGAGCCGTTCGGGGCGTGTACCGGGAGATCGGCGCCGATCGCAGCCGCCATGGGCTCCTCGATGATGTGCACCGGCTTGCGAGCCCCGGCGTACTCAGCAGCGTCCTGAACCGCGCGCTGCTCGACCCCGGTGATACCCGACGGTACGCAGATGATCATGCGCGGCTTCGACCACTTGGAGCCGTGCACCTGCTGGATGAACCAGCGGAGCATCTTCTCGCAGACCTCGAAGTCGGCGATCACGCCGTCTTTGAGCGGGCGAACGGTGCGGATGTGGCTCGGGGTTCGGCCCATCATCTGCTTCGCCTGATGACCAACCGCGACCGGACGGCCGTCGTTGACGTTGATCGCCACAACGGAGGGCTCGTCGAGGACGACGCCGATGCCGCGGGCGTAGATCAGGGTGTTGGCGGTGCCGAGGTCGATAGCGAGGTCGCGACCGAGTCCGAGTGGGTTGCTGCGTACCACGTGCTCCTCCTTCCCGGCCCTCGCGGCGCTTCGGCGACGACGCCGAAGGTGGTCAAATGTTACAGATTGGGGAAGAAGATCCCGATCTCGCGCTCGGCGCTCGCCAGCGAGTCGCTGCCGTGGACGAGGTTCTCGGTGAACAGGATGCCGAGATCGCCACGAATGGTGCCGGGGGCCGCCGAACGGGGATTGGTCGCACCCATCATCGACCGGACGACCTCCCAGGTGTCCTCCGGACCCTCGACAACCATCGCGACCACGGGGCCACGACTCATGAAGGCGACCAGATCGGCGTAAAAGGGCTTGCCGACATGCTCCTCGTAGTGACGCTCGAGCGTCGCCGCATCGAGGCTGCGCAACTCCATCGCCACGATCGAGAGGTTCTTCGCCTCAAAACGGGAGATGATCTCGCCGGCGAGCTTGCGCTCCACGGCATCGGGCTTCAACAGGACGAGGGTGCGGTCGGACATGCGCGGCAGGCTACCGGCGCGCCCTGGCGCCGTGACCTCAGGCCAGCAAG
>RFQQ01000126.1 GCA_009924875.1 Actinomycetota bacterium
ATGGACCACATGGCGCAGGAGCAGGAGCGCGGCATCACCATCACCTCCGCGGCGACGACCTGTGTGTGGAACAACCACCGCATCAACATCATCGACACCCCGGGCCACGTCGACTTCACCATCGAGGTTGAGCGCTCGCTGCGCGTGCTCGACGGAGCGGTGACGGTGTTCGACTCCGTGGCCGGTGTGGAGCCGCAGACCGAGACGGTCTGGCGTCAGGCCAACAAGTACAACGTTCCGCGGTTCTGCTTTGTCAACAAGATGGACCGCATCGGCGCGAACTTCTATCGCACCGTCGAGATGGTCGAGTCGCGTCTCCAGGCCAACCCGCTCGTGGTGCAGCTGCCCGTCGGCGCTGGTGGCCCTGAGTCGAACGAGCCCTTCGCTGGCCTCGTCGATCTCATGAAGATGAAGGCGCTCATCTGGCGCGACGAGGAACTTGGCGCGAAGTGGGACGAGGTCGACATCCCCGCCCACATGGCGGATCAGGCGGCCGAGTATCGCGAGAAGATGATGGAGACCATCGCCACCTCCGACGAGGAGCTCATGGAGAAGTACCTCGGCGGCGAGGAGGTGTCGCTCGAGGAGATCAAGCGCGCGATCCGCGCCGGAACCCTCGCCGGCGACTTCGTCCCGGTGCTGTGCGGTTCGGCCTTCAAGAACAAGGGCGTCCAGCCGATGCTCGATGCGGTCATCGACTTCCTCCCGTCTCCCCTCGACATCGAGCCCGCTCACGGTATGAACATGCGTGGCGACGAGGAGATGACCCGCGGACCGAGCGATGACTCCTTCGCTGCCCTCGCCTTCAAGATCGTCGCCGACCCCTTCGGCAAGTTGACCTACTTCCGGGTCTACTCGGGTGAGGTCAACAAGGGTGACGAGGTCTACAACTCCACCAAGGAGAAGCGCGAGCGTCTCGGCCGCATCCTGTTGATGCACGCCAACCAGCGCGAGGATCTCGACATCGCCATGGCTGGAGACATCGTCGCCGGCCTCGGCTTCAAAGAGGTCACCACCGGTGACACCCTCTGCGATCGCGACAACCCGGTCATCCTCGAGCGGATGGAGTTCCCCGAGCCGGTCATCCACGTCGCCATCGAGCCGAAGACGAAGAGCGATCAGGACAAGCTCGGCAAGGCGCTCAAGTCGCTCTCCGACGAGGATCCGACCTTCCGCGTGCGCACCGATGAGGAGACCGGCCAGACGGTCATCTCGGGAATGGGCGAGTTGCACCTCGAGGTGCTCGTCGACCGCATGATGCGCGAGTTCAGCGTCGAGGCGACCGTCGGTAAGCCGCAGGTGGCCTACCGCGAGACCATCACGAAGCGGGTTGAGTCGGTCGAGTACCGCCACATCAAGCAGTCCGGCGGTTCCGGTCAGTTCGCCGTCATCAAACTGACGATCGAGCCGAACCCGGGCAATGGCTACGAGTTCGTCGACGGCATCACCGGCGGTCGAATCCCGCGCGAGTACATCCAGCCGACCAATCAGGGCATCCAGGCCGGTCTCGAGTCGGGCGTTCTCGCCGGATACGGCATGGTCGACGTGAAGGTGGCCCTGGTCGATGGCCAGTACCACGACGTCGACTCCTCGGAAATGGCCTTCAAGGTGGCCGGCCAGATGGGCCTGAAGAAGGCCGCCGAGGCCGCCGGGCCGGTCCTCCTCGAGCCGATCATGGCCGTTGAGGTTGTCACCCCTGAGGACTACATGGGCGACGTGATGGGCGACCTCTCGAGCCGTCGTGGACGGATCGAGGGCATGGAGGCCAACGGCAACACCCAGACGGTGCGGGCGCAGGTGCCGCTCTCGGAGATGTTCGGTTACTCGACCGATCTCCGCAGCCGCACCCAGGGCCGCGCCACCTACACGATGCAGTTCGACAGCTACCAGCAGGTGCCCGGCGCGATCGCTGACGAGAT
>RFQQ01000127.1 GCA_009924875.1 Actinomycetota bacterium
TCTACGGTCGGGTCCGTCGGGGCTGCGCACTGGCGGACCTCGGGTGGTCCGGGTCGTACACTCGGCGCGTGGCAGTCATCGCGATCGGATCGGACCACGCCGGATACGAGCTGAAGTCGCATCTCGTCGCGAGGCTCGGCGCTGCCGGTCACTCGGTCATCGATCACGGCACCGATTCCACCGAGAGTGTCGATTACCCGGCCTTCTGCGCGGCGGCTGCGCGCTCGGTGGTGTCGGGGGAGGCCGAGTTCGGCATCGTGCTCGGCGGTAGTGGCCAAGGAGAGCAGTTGGCGGCCAACAAGGTTCGCGGTGCCCGGGCGGCGCTGTGCAACTGCCTGTACACCGCCCGAATGGCCCGAGAGCACAACGACGCGAATGTGCTCTCGATCGGGGCCAGGGTCGTCGGTCTCGGCCTCGCCGAGGAGATTGTCGACTTGTTCTTGTCCACCCCGTTCGAGGGAGGCCGGCACGCGCGCCGCGTCGCCCAGATCTCCGAGCTCGAGGAGCAGTTCTGATGCCCTTCCCGTCCGATACCGATCCCGATCTCGATCTCGAGGCGCTCATCGCCGAGGAGCAGCGCCGTCAGGTCACCGGCCTGCAACTGATCGCGAGCGAGAACTTCACCTCTCCGGCGGTCATGCGCGCGGTTGGCTCGGTGCTCACCAACAAGTACTCAGAGGGTTACCCGGGCAAGCGCTACTACGGCGGCAACGAGGTGGTCGACTCGATCGAGGCCCTTGCCATCGAGCGGGTGAAGTCGCTCTTCGGAGCCGACCACGCGAACGTGCAGCCGCACTCGGGCGCCAACGCGAACATGTGCGTCTACCAGGCGCTGCTCTCGCCAGGTGACACCGTGCTCGGCCTGAGCCTCGACCACGGCGGGCACCTCACCCACGGCTCGCCGGTGAACGCGAGCGGCATCATCTATCGATTCGTGAACTACGGGGTCGGTGCCGAGGAGCGCATCGACATGGACCAGGTTCGCGAGCTCGCCCTCGAGCACCGACCTCGGATGATCGTGGCGGGCACCACCAGTTATCCGCGCCGTATCGATCCGGAGCCGTTCAAGGCGATCGCCGACGAGGTCGGGGCGCTCCTGCTGTTCGATATCGCCCACCTCGCCGGACTCGTCGCGGGTGGCGCCCATCCGAACCCGGTGCCGTACGCCGACGTCGTCACCTTCACCACCCACAAGACGCTGCGCGGCCCGCGCGGTGGATGCATCCTCTCGAAGGCGGAGCACGCCGCGGCGGTCGACAAGGCCGTCTTCCCTGGCTGGCAAGGCGGGCCACTCGAGCACGTGATCGCCGGTAAGGCGGTCGCCTTCCGCGAGGCGGCGAGCGATCACTTCCGTGACTACGCGCACCGCATCGTGGCGAACGCCTCGGCCCTCGCAGCGGCCCTCGCGGAGAATGGCTTCCGCATGGTGTCGGGGGGAACCGACACGCACATGATCGTGGTCGATCTGCGCACCTTCGACGCCGACCTGACGGGCAAGGAGGCACAGGCGGTGCTCGACTCGGCGGGGATCACCCTGAACAAGAACACCGTCCCAGACGACCCGAGAAGTCCATTCGTGACGAGCGGTGTCCGCATCGGCACCCCATCGGTGACGACCCAGGGAATGACCCCCGACGAGATGCCGATCATCGCCTCGTTGATCACTCGCGCGTTGCGGGAGCGGGGTTCAGCTGACGAGATCTCCGCGGTGCGAGCCGAGGTCGCCGAACTCTGCGGTCGTTTCCCGGCCTACTGATCGGTTCATCCGGGTGCAGCCCTCACTCGCCGCCCACGTGGTCATCGGCCTCGTCGCGGCGGGGGTGACGTTCGTGGCGACGCCGCTCGTCGCCGCGCTGTCTGTGGCGCGCGGTTGGGTCGCGC
>RFQQ01000128.1 GCA_009924875.1 Actinomycetota bacterium
CGTCTCGGCGTTCGGAATCCACTCGCCCTCGGCGTACTCGACGCCGGGCTCGCGAGAGTCGAGGTAACCGCCGGCGGGAACACCCTCGGCCACCTGGGTCTCGGACCGGATGTCGATGCGAACACCCGTGAGGCGAGCCGACAGACGAGCGTTCTGGCCCTCCCGCCCGATCGCGAGACTGAGCTGATGGTCGGGCACGATGACGTCGGCCTGGGTGCCGTCCTCGGAGATGATCACCTGATTCACCTTCGCGGGTGACAGCGCCTTGGCGACGAAGTCGGCAAGGTCATCGCTGAAGGGGACGATGTCGATCTTCTCGCCGCGTAACTCGGTGACGACCATGCGTACACGGGCACCACGGGCGCCCACGCAGGCGCCGACGGGATCGACATTGTTGTCGTTCGACCAGACCGCGATCTTCGTGCGGTGTCCGGGCTCACGGGCGCAGGCCTTGATCTCGACGATGCCGTCGGCGATCTCGGGAACCTCGAGCTCGAACAGTCGCTTGATGAGACCGGGGTGCGTGCGGGACACGACGATCTGCGGACCCTTGGAGGTCTTGCGGACCTCGACGATGTAGGCCTTCGAGCGATCTCCCGCGTTCGGGCGCTCGAAAGGCACCTGCTCCGCCTGAGGCAGAAGCGCCTCAACCCGCCCGAGGTCGAGGAGGGCATAGCGAGCCTCGGTGCGCTGGATGATGCCGGTGACGAGGTCACCCTCGCGGTTCGCGTACTCCTCGAACTTGCGGTCGCGCTCCACCTCGCGGATGCGCTGTGACATCACCTGTCGGAAGGTCGTCGCCGCGATGCGGCCGAGTTCCTCACGCTTCGGGGTGTCGTCGCGCTCGTTGATCCAGTTCCCCTCCTCGTCGAGGTCATAGGCGATGAACGTGAAGTCCATGGTCTCGGGGTTGACCTCGACGACCACCTCGTCGGCCGCTCCCGGTCGGCGCTTGTAGGCGCTGGCCATCGCGTCGACGAGCACGTGGAGGAGGGCGTCGACCGACAGTCCCTTCTCCTGGGCCAGCATGCGGATGGCCTCGCTCATGTCGAGATTGCTCACGGTGTCTCCTCCGTCGTTGAAGGTGTGATGTGTTGGCTGTCGCGGCCGAGGGATTCCTCGCCACTCGATCCTGTTCCCGCGTCCTGTGTCCGGTTACGGCTCGGCTTCGATCCCTTGCGGGGCCCACCGGGCTTCGGTGAGGGGCCCCATTCGAAGACGGTGCGGGCGCGATCGATTCCGTCGAGGCGGACGACGCGGTCATCGGGTGACCCGTCGTCGCCGATACCGACTCGAATGGTGGCGGTGTCGCCATCGGCTCCCACCAAGAGCCCGTTCAACCGTCGTTCGGCTGCATCGGGATCTCGGAGGCGAACCGAGACGGTCTTGCCGATCTCACGAGCGAAGTGCTCCGGAGTTCTCAGGGTGCGTTCGACGCCCGGGCTCGTGACCTCAAGGGTGTAGCGACCCGGAATCGGATCGACGTGGTCGAGCTCCCGAGAGATCGATCGAGTCACCAGCGCCAGTTCGTCGAGGTCGATACCGCGCTCCGATCCGGGACGGGTGTCGACGGTGACGCGGAACGTGCCGCCCCGCTGCTCGAGGTCGTAGAGGTCGAGGCCGAGGTCGTCGACGATGGGCGTGACGATGTCGCGGAGCCGATCGATCGCGGGATGAGATCCCATCATCTGCCCCCCTTCTGCCCTCATCGGGGCCTCGTTCGTCATCGTCGCCATATTCAGTTCTCCGACCGTCGGGCCATCCAACAAACAAGGCGTGGGGCGAACCCCACGCCTTCGGTCAGGTAACCAAACAGCTCCCCTGAGTATACCGAGTCCGAGGGGTATCGTG
>RFQQ01000129.1 GCA_009924875.1 Actinomycetota bacterium
TGGGCCTGCTGATTGCGGGGAACCCGCCGAGGCATCTGGCCGCTCGCGTCCCGGCTGTCACTCATCGATTCGGCCCTCCCGGCGCATCCGTTCCCGTCTCGAGGCGCTCCCGGCGCCTCCGGGACCGCTGACGCCGCAAACGTCGGACGAGCAGGGGATCGTGATCCTCTGCCTCCGGCGTTGCGAGCAGGTCGTTCAGTTCCGAATGGTACTCATCGACGGAGCACTGGAATCGGGCACGGATGACGAGATCGCGAGGCTCATCGAGGGTCCACCAGTTCGCTTCGAAGTCCAACATTGCGAGCTGACGTTCCGAGATCACCCGCACACCCTTACCGCTCAGGGGTCGTCCGCACAAGCACCGTCGCCGACGACCTCGCCTACAGTCTCCGCGATGGGCTCTCGACCGTTCCTGATCGGCGTCGCCGGAGGCACCTCGTCGGGCAAGTCGACCATCGCCGAACGGCTGGAGGAGATCGTTGGACCCGACCAGCTGTCGCTCATCAAGCTCGACGCGTACTACATCTCGAGAACCCATCAACCGATGGAGGAGCGGGCCGCGGCCAACTACGACCATCCCTCCGCCTTCGACTGGAATCTGCTCAATCAGCACCTGACGACCCTGCTCTCGGGTGAGCGGATCCCGGTGCCGGTGTACGACTACGCGATCCACGATCGGGTCGAGGAGGTCCGCTGGGTTGAGCCGACCGGTGTCGTCGTGGTGGAGGGGATCCTCGTGCTCTGGGAGCCCGACCTTCGCGACCGGTTCGACCTGAAGGTCTTCGTCGACACCCCGGCCGATCTCCGGTTCATTCGCCGACTGCAACGCGATGTGGTCGAGCGTGGACGCACGCAGGAGAGCATCATCGCCCAATACCTGGCGACGGTGCGGCCGAGTCACGAGGACTTCGTGGAGCCGAGCCGCGCTCACGCCGACGTGATCGTGCCCGAAGGGGGCCTCAACCGACCCGCGGTCGATGTGCTGCTCGCTCGAGTTCGCGAGCTGACCGCCGGCCGATCAGCCGCCAGTGGCGGCGGTGGGGTTCCGGTCAGCCCAGTCATCGCCGAGGGCGATGAGCACAGTGGCACCGTCAAGCGACGCCGATTCGACCGGGGGAACGCCCGGAAGCTGGAGCAACTCGATCGCTCCACCGAGGACCCGGACGATCGACTCCGCGACCGCCTGAGCGGCATCATCGCCGGACGCGTAATAGACCTTCGTCGCCCCGAGCTGACCCTCAGTCGAGTTGGTGGCCGAACCCATCGTGTAGCCGGCGGCCGACAAGACGTCGCTCATCCGGCCAGCCGACCCATTCACCGAGCTCGCGTTCGCTACCACAACGACCGCGGCCGCATAGTTGACCTCGACCACCGTGGTGGTGGGGGCCTCGGTGGTCGCCGGGGCCTCCGTGGTGGTCGGAGCCGGAGCCACTGTCGTGGTGACCACGGCCTCGGCCTCCGCCACCGGCTCCTCGGCGGCGGGCTCGTCCGAGCCTCCGCAGGAGGCGAGCACGAGGGCGAGCACCGGGATCGCAAGGCGGACCGATGGACGACGGAAACGCTGACCAGCCATGGCGCAAGGGTACCCGACGCTCACGGACAGGGCGCCCGGCGGGGTGCTGCTCGGTTGTCGGGGTGTTGTGGTTGTTGGGTTTGCGTGGGTCTCAAAGAAATTTCTGGGAAAAGTGTGAGGGTTTGGTTTCGGGGTGCTCTGGACCGTCGTACAGCACAAACGCTGTACCCGACACAGGGAGAACATCCATCATGAACA
>RFQQ01000130.1 GCA_009924875.1 Actinomycetota bacterium
CCGACCCAGTTCGATCCGAAGTCGAAGTACTTCGACCCGAAGTCCTCCCCCGACGACCCGCGGTGGGACTGGGTCACGGTCGCTCCAAAGAAGCGCCTGCGCTTCATTTCGCTCGACGAGTTGCGCGAGATGCCCGAGCTTGCGGAGTGTCGACTTCTCGCGCGGGGCAACCGCCTGTCGGTGATCCCTCTCACCGACGCAGAGTTCGACGCGATCGTCCTCGCCGGTAGCTGATCAGCGCCCGGGGACGAGCCGGGCGAGTAGCCCGACCGCCACGCTGAGAGCGCCAGCACCGAAGAGCATGACCCCCGGTCGGGCGAGACGACCGAGCAGGTCCTCAGCGATCGCACGGACCAGGTCGGGTCGAGGAGCCGAGGACAGGTCGATCACTCCGGATGAGCGCGAGACGCCGATGAGCAGGAGGCCCGCGACCGCGACGACGGCGCCGAGCGGGAGAAGTCGCCGCAGAGCTCCGACCGGCGAGGCGATCACCATCACCCCTGCTGAGAGCAAGGCGACGGCGAGCGCGGTATTCGACCAGAAGCGAAGGCGGTCCACCGACCACGAGAGATCGACGTCGCGTTCGGTGCGGACGATGTCCACCGGGCCCACCTCGGTCAGATCCACCTGCGCGCCGAGCTCTGCGCCGAGGACGCGGTCGACCGCCGCCCGAGCCGTCGGGGCGATCTCCACCGAGCGGACCGGCTCCCCGACCACGAACACGTCATAGGCCGCCACCCCGAACTCACCGGCAAGACGAGACGCCTCACCCGAGACCAATACCTCGTCGACCGCTGCGCGCAGAGCAGAGGCACCGAGTTCTGCGATCTCCGGCTCCTGCATCAAGCGGTCGACGACCTCATCAGCGATCGCCTCGCGGACGGGTGGCAACTCGATCAGTTCCTCAGCCAGCCCGGATGTCGCCTCCGCCGATCCGACAACGCCGAGCAGCACCCTCGACACAACGAAGGCGAGTAGCGAGACGGAAGCGAGAAGTGAGGCGATCGCGACGATCAGTCGGCGCACGACCATGGGTCGACCGTATCCGGACAATCAGATCACGAGGGGTCAGTCATCCATTCGTCGGTGGCCGGCTTGCCAGTCCTCCTCGACCGTCTCGTTCGTCAGCCCACCGAGGATGTTGAGACGCGGAACCTCTCGGAGCGAGCGCTTGAGTTCGGCGAATCCGGGGAACCCGGCGAGGGTCGTCACGGCATCCCAGAGTCGCTCGGCCTCCTCGCCGAGTGGAACCCTTGAGATCACCGGTCCGAAGAACGACTGCTCGCTCGCGGTCACGGTGAGGATCGGCGTGCCGACGTCACGACCGGTACGCGACAGCGCCATCTCGCCCTCGGCATCGATCATCGCGTCCCAGCCGGTGTCATCCGCCGCCTCCGCGAACCGACGGTCGAGATCGGCCAAGTCGAGCACCTCAATCAGGTGATCGCTTGTCGAGAGCCGATCGCGCATGCCCGATCCCTGTGGCTTGTCGAAGTACGACTCCCCGTACGCGGTCACAACGGGGCCGAGCGCATCCCGCCCGAGCTCGTCTCGGATCGCTGCTGCCACCCGAAGCATCCGAAGACCAGCGGTGTGCCCGAACTCGTATCCCGCCGGAAAGTGCGTGGCGTAGTCCTTGTCCTTGTTGATGAGCCGCAGCGAGATGAATCGCCAGTCGATATTGAGTTCGCGCCGAGAAGCGACCTCGATGAGCCAACGCGAGGTGAGCCAGGCAAATGGACACACCGGGTCCCAGAAGAACTCGACATC
>RFQQ01000014.1 GCA_009924875.1 Actinomycetota bacterium
CTCTTCGAGATCGTGCTGCCCGGCGTCGCGGTGTTCGGCGAGAAGGACGCCCAGCAACTCGCGGTCATCCGCTCCGTATGCGCCGAGCACGAGGTCGACACCGACATCGTCGGCGTACCGACCGTGCGTGAGGCCGACGGACTCGCGCTGTCGAGCCGGAACGTTCGACTCTCTCGGGATGCACGAGAGGCCGCAGTCGCCCTCCCCGGAGCGCTCCGATCCATCAACGAGGCCTGGCGATCAGGCGAGCGATCCCCGAGCGCGCTTCGGATCCTCGGACACCAGATCATCGAGCAAGGTGGAGGGGAATGCGACTACGTGGATCTTGTCGATCCGCGGTCGTTCATCACTGCCGATCCTCCGGGGGCAGGTGACCTCATCGTGGCCGCCGCCTGGTTCGGCGGCATCCGGCTCATTGACAATCTCGAGCTCAGCCTCTGAATCGCTCGGCCGGTCGATCAGCCCCCGAGCACTTCGGGGCCGGCGATGAGAACCACCGCGAGGACCACACCGTTGAACAGCGCGTGACCGATGATCGCGGGCCAGAGCCGCCCCACCAATAGCGTCGCCATACCGAACACGACGCCGACGGCGGCGAGCACCACCACCAGACCGACACCCGCCGAACCCGATGGGTCTACGTGCACCGCGCCGAACACCACCCCTTGGGTGATCACAGCGAAGGCGCGTCCGAGGCGAGGTACCAGCGCCGGAAGAATGACGCCGCGGAACACGATCTCCTCGACAACCGGAGCAGCCACAACTGCGGCGAACGCGGTCACCAGGAGCGCTGCGCTGAGACCCGAGTCATCGAAGAGCCCCTCGGTGTTCGACCCGACCTCAACCCCAAGGCCGAGAAGCGCGGCCGCGACCATCGCTTGAGCGACGACCGCCGACACCCACACGAGTGCTCCTTTGGCGATATCGGTAGTTCTCGGCCGCCCGATCACCGAACGGCCTGCCGACAGGCCACGGCCGACACGTCGACCGAGGCGACGCAGCGACCACACCAGAGGCGGCGTGTAACCGACGAGGGTGAGCACGGCGATACCCACCCACTCCGGAAGTCCGACCTCCTCGGCCACGGCGTATCCGACCCCGCCGAGCAGGAGCGAGCCGAGGAGCACCGCCAGGGCCAGCAACGCCTCGCGCAGCCCACCGTTCGCTGGCGGAACCACATCTGCAGAAACCGACTCCCCGAGCGGGGGTTGCCACGACCGGCCATCGAAGTACCGCAGACCATCGTTGTCATGCCAGCCGACGGGCGGTGTGCCGAGGGGTGGAGGCGGGAAATTCGTCATGGTGTCTACGGCGGCGCGGCCAGGTACCGGCCGACCCTCGGTGGACCTGAGTCCGAGTCGTAGTCTGTCACCCGTGGGTCACACCGAGTCATTGTGGTACGACACGCTGCCCGATGAACTTCGGGTCGGCAGCAACCCGCTCGACGGATCCATCCATTGCGATGCCGTCATCGTCGGAGCCGGACTCACCGGACTGTGGACGGCCTTCTACCTCCTCGAGCGTGAACCCGACCTCGATCTCGTGGTGATCGACCGCGCCGGCGTTGGCACCGGAGCCAGCGGACGCAATGGTGGGTGGTGCTCGACCCTCCTGCCCATGAGCCTCGACCGCATGGCTCGCCAGCACGGCCGGGCCGCTGCCCGCCGAATGCAGATCGGCATGCACGACACGCTCGACGAGATCGAGCGAGTCATCACCACCCACGGGATCGACGCCGGCTTCCAGCGTGGCGGATCGCTGACCGCGGCACGCAGCGCCCCCCAGGAACGACGGATCGCCCACGAGATCTCCCGCTACCGGGACTTCGGTTTCGGCGAGGACGACTACCGCCTCCTCGACCGCCACGAGGCATCCGAGCGATGCTCGATGACGAGGATCCGCTCAGCCCTCCACACCCCGCACTGCGCCGCTGTCCACCCGGCTCGCCTTACCCATGGAGTAGCGAGGCTCGCCCGTGACCGAGGCGCCCGACTGCTCGCGCCGGTGCGCGCCCGCCGGATCGAACCGGGTCGCGTCACCACCGATCGCGGAGTCATCACCGCCGACCTCATCATCCGCGCGACCGAGGGCTACACCTCCGACCTCGAGGGGGAGCACCGCTCGATGATCCCCCTCTACTCGATGATGGTCGCCACCGAACCGCTCGATGCCGCGATCTGGGACACCATCGGGCTGCGCAACCGCGAGACGTTCGATGACGGGCGCCACATGATCATTTACGGCCAACGCACCGCCGACGACCGCTTCGCTTTCGGGGGACGCGGAGCGCCGTATCACTTCGGCTCAAGAATCGAGGATCGGTTCGACACCGACGACCGAGTTCGCAGCGCGATCACCGACACGCTGATCGACCTGTTCCCAGCCCTTGCCGATGTCCGGTTCACCCACCATTGGGGCGGGCCACTCGCCGCGCCACGGGATTGGGCCTGCTCGGTCGACTTCGACCGCCGCACCGGCCTCGCCCGGGCCGGTGGCTATGTCGGCGACGGCGTAGCGACCACGAATCTGGCGGGGCGCACCCTCGCCGCGATGATCGGCACCACGCCACGCGAGGGTGACGACGATCTACTTCGACTCCCCTGGGTCGGCCACCGATCGCGCCGTTGGGAACCCGAACCCGTCCGATGGCTCGGCATCAACGCCGGACGTCGGGCAGCCGATCTCGCTGACCGCATTGAGGAGCGAACCGGACGTGAAAGCCGGTTCTTCGGTGGGGTACTCGACGGTCTTCTCGGCCGCTGAGCTACTCAGCGGTGGATGCCTGGATCGCCGAACCGGGCGAGATGTCGAATGGTGTGCACCGATGACCCCGACAGAATCGCCGACCGGCCGAGCAACCGGCCGTTCTCCCAATTCGACAACCCGAGTTCCGGTGCGCGCAGCGCGTACTGACCGTCGACCCAGCGAGTAAACCCGTCCCCGACAAACGGAACATCGACCGCCTCGTACACCCGTTGGATGGTGTCAGGGTCCTCAGAGATCACCGAGACGACGAATCTCGGACTCTGCCGATTGCACAAGCTGATCGCCACGTCGAGGTCATCGACCACGTGGACAGTGACCTCGGGTCGGTCCTCCCATTCCCACTCCGCCCCGAGACCATCGACATCGATCGCCTCAATGTCGATACCTGGCAACGACGCAGGCCAGTGAGGACGAGCCTCGTCGGTGAGATGGACCGTCGCACCCGGTCGACCGTCGCTAACGCGTGCGAGGGACTCAGCCACCACCGGAACCAACTCCGCCGCCCGCGAACGCGGGACGCAACAGACGTTGAGCGTGTTGCAGACCTTCCGGTCGAGGCTGTGCTCGACAACTGCGGCGAGTCGGCTCGAATCGGCGTCCTCGGCGATGAGCATCCACGCGCCGCCAGTGCCATGGAGGCTCACGGGAACCCCAGCGCTTCGAGCGACCGCCCCGAGGCTCGCCACCGCTCGCCCTGACCCCCGAGCGACGGCCAGAGAGAGACGGCGGTCCGAGAAGAGGGCATAACCCGCCCCGTGGGACTCGGCGTCGACGAGTCCCACCGAGCCGGTGGGCAGGCCGTGCGCGGCGAGCGCCGGCTGAAGTACGCGTTCAATGATCCCCCGTGCCGTTGCAAGGGCATCCGAGCCAATCCTGAGCACCGCCGTGTTGCCTGATCGCACAACGCCGGCGGCATCAACGACGACATTCGGGCGGCCCTCGAAGACGAACCCGACCACCCCGAGGGGAGCACGCCGGCTTTCGATCCTCCACGAGCCATGCTCGACCGTTCCAAGTAGTCCGTCACGCTCCGCTGGTGCCTCAGCCCACATTCGAAGGCCTGCGGCCATGTCGGCGACCATGCGCGCGTCGAGCCGGAGACGCGTCACCGATCGTCCCCGCTCAAGGGCCGATGCGACGTCGGCCTCGTTCACAGCCGTGATCTCGGCGATGACCGCGGAGTCCTCGAGCAGTTCGGCCGCGGTCACGAAGAATGCGGTGACCGATTGATCCGAGCACCCATTGAGCAACGCGAAGGCGTCGGTCGCTTCCTGCACCGCCCGGTCGGCGGCCCCCACATCCGACGCACGGAGATGGATCACCGCGTCGTCCGCGACTACGAGGCGATCACCAGGAGCGAAGGCGGAGGCGAGTTCCTCGTCGACCTCGATGACGCGGTCTCCTCCGACGATCACCGACTGGCCGACGGTGAGGCCGACCAGGGGCTTCGCGGATGCGGTCATGAGATGGACAAGACCTCATCAAGGGTCACCGGCCGACCCTCGTCGATCGACCGATGAGCAGCGACGCCGACCGCGACCGACCAGAGACCATCGGTGAGCGTGACGGCGGCTGGTCGCCCGGCCCGCACCGAATCGATGAAGTCGACGTGCTCGAGATAGCTCGCGCCATGGTGCAGTCCGACGTGACGCACACCCTCGGATCCAATCGGTCGCTCGTCGACGACATGAAGCCCGTCTGAGCGTCGCCCGACCCGAAGCAGAGACTGGGTGACCAATGCTTCGATCTTGCCTCGATCGCCAGTGACGGAGATCTCCTGCTCGTTGACGCTCGCCTCGGCGAACATGCAGAGGTCGAGCATGCCGCGAACACCGTTCGCGAACTCCACGATGACGTAGGCGTTGTCGAGGATGTCGGGCACCTCGCCGTCGTAGCGCTCATCGAGGTGGTTCACGTCCTGAGCACCCGAGGCGAGAACCCGTACCGGCTCGGCGTCGGCCACGAGGCGCATGAGGTCGAAGAAGTGGCAGCACTTCTCCACGAGAGTTCCGCCGGTGTTGCGGTTGAACCGGTTCCAGTCGCCGACCTTCACCAGGAACGGGAAGCGGTGCTCGCGGATGGCGACCATACGGACATCACCGGCTACCCCCGTGGAGAGTTCGGCCAGCAGTGCTGTCGTCGGCGGCATGTACCGGTACTCAAGGCCCATCCACACCACCCGGTCGGCGGGGCCAGCCTCCGCAGCGTCGACGACGCGGCGACAATCCTCCACCGTCGTGCACAGCGGCTTCTCCACCAGAACGTGCAAGTCACTCGCCAAGACATCACCGAGCACATCGACATGGGTCATGTTCGGAGATGCGATCACGACCGCGTCGCACAGGCCGGACTCGATCAGTTCACGGTGGTCAGCGAAGAGCGCGGGCGCCTCGCCACCGAAGGAGGTGACCGTCGCGGAGCCGATCTCTCGACGACCCTCCACCGGATCGGAGATGGCCGTGACCACCGCGCCATCGAGATGGGCGATGTTCTCGAGGTGCTCGACCCCCATCATCCCGCTACCGATGAGGCCGTATCTGACGGTGTCCGAGGGGTGGGTGCTGTTCGACATCGGCGCCAAGCGTACGCTTGCCGGATGGCAACGGACGCAGGCATCGACGACGACCGCCTCTACTTCCGCCAAATGCTCTCGGGCCGCGACTTCGCCGTCGGGAATCCCTTCGCCACCCAGATGGTGAACTTCGCCTACGCGATCGGCGACCGCTCAACCGGGGAGTGCCTGCTCGTCGATCCCGCGTGGAACGTGGGCGACCTCATCGAGCGGGTCGGCGATGACGGCATGACCGTCGTCGGCGTGCTCGCCACCCACTACCACGCTGACCACGTTGGCGGGTCGATCATGGGACACGACATCGAGGGGGTCGCCGCCCTGCTCGAGCGGGTCTCGTGCCCCATCCATGTGCAATCCGACGAGGTCGAGTGGATGGAGCGCGCATCTGGGGTGGGCGCCGACCATCTGGTCCCCCACTCCCCCGGTGATGTCGTGACCGTCGGCGATGTCGAGATCCGGCTCGTGCACACCCCCGGCCACACTCCAGGGAGCCAGTGTTTCCTTGTCGACGGCCGCCTCGTCGCCGGCGACACGCTGTTCCTCGACGGCTGCGGACGAACCGACCTGCCAGGATCCGATCCGACGGCGATGGCCGAGAGCCTGCGCCTGCTCCATCGTGTCGATGACGACGTCGTTCTCTTCCCCGGCCACCGCTACTCGGTGGCGAGTTGCGCGACCATGGGCTCGGTCAAGCAATCGAACTTCGTCTTCGACGGCCTCTGAGACGCCGAGGCGCGAGCGCCACTCACCAGGTGTCGATATTCGGTCGACGCCTCGCGCCTCGCTCGGGTGTTGGCGCCGTGGCCACCAGCGTCGAAATCCAGCGTCGAGTGTCGGCGGGATCGATCACATCGTCGATCTCGAACCATGAGGCGATGCTGAGCGCCTTGCCGTTCTCGTACAGCCGGTCGACGATCTCGCGAAAGACGCGCTCCTGCTCCTCGGGGGATCCCGCGGCTTCGATCTCCTTGCGGTAACCAAGGCGCGCGTAACCCTCGAGTCCCATGCCGCCGAACTCTCCAGTCGGCCAGGCCAAACAGGCGAGCGGAGCCTTTGTGCTTCCACCCATCATCGCTTGGGCGCCGAGCCCGTAGGACTTGCGAAGCACCACGGACACCATCGGGACCGAGATGTTGGCCCCGTTGACGAAGAGTCGGGAGCAGTGACGCACCAGCGCGGTCTCCTCGATATCGGGACCAACCATCATCCCGGGCGTGTCGACGAGGGACACGATCGGCAACCCGTGCGCGTCACAGAGTTGGATGAACCGGGCGGCCTTATCGGCCCCATCGGAGTCGATCGCCCCCGCAAGGTGCGCCGGATCGTTCGCGATAACACCGACCGGGCGGCCCTCAATGCGAGCCAAGGCGGTAATCATGCCGACGCCGAACTCGCGTCGAAGCTCGAGTACCGACCCGAGATCGAAGATGCCCTCCACCGCCGATCTGATGTCGTAGGCACGGAGACGGTCGACGGGGACGACGTCACGCAACGCCTCCTGATCGGCATGCTCCCACCTGTCGATCGGACCTTGGAAGTACGACAGGTAGCGCTTGGCGACCGCCACCGCCTCCTCCTCGTCCTCGACGAGGAGGTCGATCACCCCATTCGGGGACTGCACGGAGGTGGGTCCGACCTCGGTGGGTTCGAACACGCCGAGGCCGCCGCCCTCGATCATCGCGGGTCCACCCATGCCGATATTGGAGTCACGGGTGGCGATCACCACATCGCAGCAGCCGAGGATCGCCGCGTTGCCGGCGAAGCAATACCCCGAGTTGATGCCGACGAGAGGCACGGTGCCCGACAGTTGCGCCCACCAGAGGAAGGCGAGACAGTCGAGGCCGGTGACCCCACCGGTATCGGTATCGCCGGGGCGACCGCCTCCCCCCTCGGTGAAAAACACCACGGGAACCCGCAACTCCTCGGCCAACTCGAAGAGTCGGTCCTTCTTGCGGTGGTTCTGATGCCCCTGAGTTCCGGCGAGAACGGAGTAGTCGTACGACATCACGACACATCGCGCGTCCCGACCGGAGAACAGGTCGCCGTTCACCGTCGCCAGTCCCGCGACCAGACCGTCGGCTGGGGTGCGCTCGACGAGATCGGCCAACTCCCTCCGACGTCGCTGCGCGGCCACAACGAGGGGCCCGTACTCGATCAACGAGCCCTCGTCGATGAGATCGGCGACGTTCTCCCGCCGTCCGGCGCCCCTTGGCATGTCGGGCCTCGACCATCGCCTGGCGAGCCTCATCGGTTCCGATCCGGTGTCGTTCGACCACCTCGGACAGGTCAGCTCGACCGAGTCCGGTCGCCGACGGCGCGGCATCGGAGTCTGGAACGGCCGCCGAGACCACGGCACCGAGGGCGATCCGAGCGATCACCGTCCCTGGGGTGAGTGTCGCTCCCACCTCCACGAGCAGTTCGATGATCTCTCCATCAGCGGGTGCTCGGACCTCGTGATGCAACTTCATCGACTCGATGAGCCCGAGCACCTCGCCCTCGCGAACGCTTGACCCAACGGGCCGCTCCCAGGTCACCACCGTTCCCTGGAGGTGGGAGGTCACCTCGACCGAGTGGTCGGCGTCATTCCGGGCGCTCGTCACACGGGCGATCTTGTCCGCCCGTCGACCGAGCGACCGAATCGGAGGTCAGAGTTGGCCCGGACGGCGCTGGTAGGCGGTGATCGACTGCTCACCCATGACGAGTTCCGCGGCAACAGCGGCGAAGAGCGCCGGCACGATGAAGTTGGGTCGACCCGTGGTCTCGGCGACGAACATCACCGCGGCGAGCGGCACCCGGTAGCCCGCGCCAAGGAAGGCCGCGATTCCGAGGAGGGTGTAGAGGGTGAATCGTTCGGGGTGGAAGACCTCGCCGACACCTCGACCGACGATCGCTCCGCCAACGACCAGAGGGATGAACACTCCGCCCACCCCGCCACCGACGACGGTCGCCGCTGACGCCACCGCACGTATGGCGAACACCGCGACCAGCAACCAGACGGCGATGTCGGCTTCGACGAAGAGCCAGTCGCGGAGCACCTCGTAGCCAGCGCCGAGGCTCAGGCTCTGCCCAGTGAGCTCACGGGAGAGGACGAAGAGCCCCGCCATGGTCGCGGAGGCGAGCACCAGGCGGACCGGGAATGCCCGAAGAGAGAGCCCTTTCGCGACCCGGATCACCTTGGCGAAGGCCCGGGCTCCGACGGCGCACGCCACACCGATCGCCAGCGCCCCGAAGAGATCGCGGATCTCGAACTGCGGGATCGGGATCACCGTCGCGGAGAGCAGGGGCGCCGTGTCGCTCAAGGAGACGAACGTGAAGTAACCCGTCGCGCTCGCCACCAGAGCGGGTAGCAGCATTCGTCGCGCGAGGTCGTCGCGGTACGGAACCTCGAGGGCGAAGATCGCTCCCGTCGCGGGCGCCTTAAAGATGGCCGCGACCCCCGCCGCCGCTCCGGCGACGAGCAGGGTCCGGTGATCGGATCCCCGGAAGGGCCGCGGGAGACGCCGCTGGATCTCGGCGCCGAGCGCCGATCCGCCGTAGAGCGAGGGACCCTCAAGCCCGAGCGCGCCTCCGGAACCGAGGGACACCACGGCAGCCGAGAGACGCGCGAAGAGGTCGCGGGGACGGAGTCGGTATTGCGAGTCGTGGAAGGCCCGCAGATACTCATCGGAGGTCGCGGGTGACGATCCTCCCCCGACGAAGCGGAGGATGATCGCCGCGAGCAGGAAGCCGACCGCGGGTCCGACGGCACCAACCCACAGCGGCGCCTCCACCAGCGCGTCGAACACAACTTCCACGAGGTACTCGAAGCCCCTGACGAACAAGCCGGTGACGATTCCGGTGATCGCCGCGATGAGGATGACCTCACGCGAACGTCGAACGAGGCTACGGAATTCGTCCCTGCGCACCGAGAAGGTGTCGGGCCGCAGACCCCTTAGCACTCGGCTCCGCCACACGTGTGCGGAGTGTACGCCTGCCTCGTTCTCTCGGCCGTGTTAATCGGCGTCGAGGGAGTCGACCATCATCCGAAGCCCATCGAGCAGCGCGACCTGAGGCTCCCATCCGAGGAGTTCGCGAGCGCGGGTGATGTCAGGGCGTCGAACACGCGGATCGTCCATCGGTAACGGCCGATGGTCAAGACGAGGCTCCACCCCGAGAACCTCCCCGACCGCGGTCGCCAGTTCGATCATCGTGAACTCCATTGGATTGCCAATGTTGACCGGACCTCGCACATCGCTATGAAGTAAGGCGATCAGGCCCTCCACCTCGTCGCTCACAAAGCAAAAACTTCGGGTCTGCGATCCGTCGCCGTACACCGTCATCGCCTCCCCCCGTCGAGCCTGATGCACGAAGTTCGTCACGACACGCCCATCATCGGGCTGCATCCGCGGCCCATAGGTGTTGAAGATCCTGGCGATGCGCGCGTCGAGTCCCGATGCGCGCTCATGGGCCGTCGTCAGTGCCTCGGCGAATCGCTTCGCCTCGTCGTAGACGGAGCGCTCGCCGATGGGGTTGACGTTGCCCCAGTAGGTCTCTCGCTGAGGATGCTCGAGTGGATCGCCGTACACCTCGCTCGTCGAGGCGAGCAGGAATCTCGCGTCATGCCCCAGGGCGATCGAGATCAATCGCTCGGTACCGACACTGCCGACCGCGAGGGTCTCGAGCGGTCGCGCCAGATACGCCGGCGGAGACGCGGCCGACGCGAGATGCGCAACCGCCGCCACCGGATGGTCACCGACGACAGCGGCCACCCGCTGAGCGAGGTCGGCGGCTGTGACATCGCACTCGACCAACTCGAACCGACCGGTGGCGCGCAGATGATCGACATTGGACATCCGGCCGGTGGAATGGTCGTCGATGTCGAGCACGCGATAGCCACGCGCGAGCAGCGCCTCACACAGGTGGGAGCCGATAAATCCCGACCCGCCAGCGACGATCACCCATGCATCGGGCTGAATCGCGCCGGTCACTGAGGACGCCCGACGCCGTCGTAGTGGAGGCCCGCGGAGCGGAACGATGCCGGGTCGAGGAGGTTCCGCGTGTCGACAACCGAACGCCCCCGCATGAGCGAGGCGACCCGACGAGGATCGAGCGATCGGAACTCAGGCCATTCCGTGAGCAGTACCACAACATCGGCGTCGCGGATCGCGTCGTCGACATGGGAGGCCAACTCGATCCCATCGAGCTGACGGCCTCGAGCCGCGGAGACGCCCTCGCAGGTCGTCGGGTCGTACCCGATAACGGTCGCTCCAAGTTGGCGAAGACGACCGATGATCGCGATGCTCGGCGAGTCACGAAGATCATCGGTCCCCGCCTTGAAGGTGAGTCCAAGCACACCGATCCGCACCCCGCTCAGGTCGTCGCCACCCGTGGCGCGCTGCACCTTGCGCACCATCCGCTCCCGCTGCTCGTCGTTGACCGCGATCACTCCGCGCATCATCGAGAAGTCGTAGCCATGGCTCGCCGCCACGTGCACCAGCGCGTGTGAGTCCTTTGGGAAGCAGCTTCCACCCCAGCCAGGGCCCGGACGCAAGAACTCCCGTCCGATCCTCCGATCGGAGCCGATCCCCTCAACCACATCGGCGACATCCGCACCCACCGCTTCGCACATAGCCGCCACAGCGTTGACGAAGGAGATCTTCATCGCGAGGAATCCGTTCGCCGCGTACTTGATGGTCTCCGATGAGGATGCATCGGTGACGAGAATCTCGGTGTCGAGGCTCCTATACAACTCAGCGACTCGGTGCGCGGCGGCCCGGTCCGAGGAGCCGACGACCACCCGATCAGGGTGCAGGAAATCCCGGACCGCGGTGCCCTCCCTCAGGAACTCGGGATTCGAGACGACGGACACGTCGCCGCGGCGAATAACCGCCTCAACCACCCGTGCCGAACCCACCGGGACGGTCGACTTGTTGACCACGATGCTGCCCGGCGCGAGGAGCGGGCCGATCTCGGCGGCCGCGGCCTCGATATAGCTCAGGTCCGCTGAGCCGTCCTCGTCTTGGGGCGTCGGCACGCAGAGGAAAACGATCGAGGCGCGACGAGCCACCTCGGCTCCTCCGAGCACGAACGACAGCCGTCCATTCGCAATGCCCTCGGCCACGAGGTCGCTGAGTCCGTCTTCGAAGATCGGAATACGCCCCTCGTTGAGTTCGCTCACCCGGTCGGCGTCGACATCCCCGCAGACGACCTCGAATCCGAGGTGGGCCAGGCAGGCTCCGGTGGTGAGCCCCACGTAGCCGACGCCGACGATGCCGAGGATGGGTCGTTCAGTTCCGTCGTCGATCGTTGTGTCGCCCATTTCTCCTCCGGTAGTTCGCGTCGTCGAGGAACGGCGCGCGGAGTGCGTGCCCGGTCGGGTGCACCCCGCCGAGGTTAGCGACGGAACTACCGTCGACGGGATGAGCGCGAACCCCATGGCCACGCCCCTCCCACTTCCCGCCGCGGTCGAGGATGTCTGCGACGACACGACGGGGAGCCTGTGCTCGTGGGTCTACGACATCTCCAACGGCAACGAGTTCCTCGCTTCGGCGACCACCTGGTTCGTCGATCGCCCGTTGCGGATCATCGTGGTGCTTCTCGTCGCGTGGATCGCGAATCGCCTGCTGAAGCGCTCGGTGCGCAAGGTGGTGACCCACGTGATCACCGCCGACCGTCCGGAGGCGCTCCTCTCTCGCCTCGATGGGCTCGGCGTTCCGGGGGCCGACATCCTCGAGGCCGATGACGACCCGCGGCGTGAGGCCCGCGCCAAGTCGATCTCCAACGTGCTCGGCAGCACCGTGAGTGTGATCGTGTGGACGATCGCGTTGATGACCGCCCTCGGCATCGTTGGCATCGATCTCGGACCCCTCATCGCCGGCGCGGGCATCGCCGGCGTCGCGCTCGGCTTCGGCGCACAGAGCCTTGTCCAGGACTGCATCGCCGGCTTGTTCATGCTGATGGAGGATCAGTACGGCATCGGAGATGTCGTGGATCTCGGTGAGGCGGTGGGCGTGGTCGAGGAGATCACCCTTCGGGCCACCGTGCTCCGCAGTCTGAACGGCACGGTCTGGCACGTGCCCAACGGTCAGGTTCAGCGGGTCGGCAACCTCAGTCAGTTGTGGTCGGTGGCCGTGGTCGATGTCGACGTCGCCTACGACACCGCGCTCGCGCCCGCGCGGACGCTCATCGAGCAAGCGGTGCAGGAGGTCTGCGCCACCGAGGAGTTCGCCGACAAGGTCCTCGAGGCGCCGACCGTCCTCGGGGTGGAGTCCCTCGGTGCCGACGGCATCACCATCCGAGCCATCGTCAAGGTCGAACCAGGGAACCAGTGGGCGTTCCAGCGCGCCGCTCGTGAGCACATCAAGGCAGTGTTCGACTCGAACGGCATCGAGATCCCCTTCCCCCAGCGCACCGTCTGGGTGCGTAGCGAGGACAGCACGGGGTGACGACGACGGCAATCGTCATCGCTGCCCTCACGGCGATCGCCTGGGTCTGGTGGGCTGTCCAGCGTTGGATCGATCTAACGCGTGGCAACACCGGAGCCGTTCATCCCGATGCGACATCGATTGGATCGGACCCGCCCGGACCGGAGCGACCGGCGATCGCCTCGATGCTGGTCGTCGGGTTGGCTGGGGGCGCCTGTCGAGTGGCCGGCTCGGCCGCGACCGCGACCGTGGTCGACCTCGCAGCGCGAGGCACGATCGGCCTCCGCGATGACCCGGCCACCGAGGGCGGCGTGCTCGTCGATATCGGAGGAGACTCGGCGAGCGACCTCGAGACCCACGAGACGATGGTGCTCGGCCTTCTCCGATCGCGGTCGCGCAGTGGTCTCGTGTCCACCGGAACGTTGCTCCGCAATCAACCTGGCTGGTTGTGGTGGGCCCGCTTCCGGCGGGCCGTCGCCACGGCTTCTCGACGCGAGGGCCTGAGTGTGGCCGCCCGCGATGAGCGCCTGGTGGCCGCACCGGCGGTTCCGGCGCTTCCCGCCGCCGTGTGGCTCGTCGTCGACGTGTTCGGTGCGGTGACCTCCCGATCACTTGAGGGTGTCTCGGTAGACGGGCTCGTTCTCGGCCTCCTCGCGATCGCACTGCTGAGGACGGTCCTCTCCGATCTCGCTGATCCGGTCGATCACCTCACCGAGTCCGGTCGTCAACATGCCCTCGCGTGGATGTCGATCCGAGCGGACCTGTCCCGCCGTATCCCCGACGACGCCTCCCCGGTGACCTCCGCAACGCGCCAGAGAGCGCTCGCCGTCGCCGTCGCCACCGGCGCCCATGAGGCGACCCGATGGGCGCTACCCCTGATGGATCCGGTGCAGCCGAGGCGCGTCTGGTCCGATGCCGGTGATCGCCCACGGGTTGTGACGATCCACTCCCCGCTCACGCCTGGGCGCGGCGGTCGACCGCCCGTCGTCGCGGCCGTGGGTCTGGCCGGGATCATCGGCTCCCGGGTCGGGGCGGCGATCGTTGACGGATTTCGTTCGTCCGACCGGCTCGACGAACTCGACCGTCTGGTCCCCGAGGCCAACCGTTGGATCGATGTCCTCGTCGACGCGATCGGCTGGCTGTTGTGGGTCCCGCTCATCGGGGGCCTGTGGCTGCTCCTCGCTGGGCTGGTCGACTCGGCGGTGACCCAGGTCTCGTCGTCGACGTTCGACTCGTCGACGAAGGATCGGGACGTTCCTCATGGCTCAGGGCGCTCGCTGGGGCGGGTCGTGACGGGTCGGCGCTGGTCGAGTTGACCGTTGATGACGGTGAGCATCCGTGGCTCTCGTCATGGCTCGTGACCGCCCGCTCAGCACCACCGATCGGCGCTGAGGTGGAGGTGCGTCACACTCCGCTGCTCGGTCGAGTGCGCTCGATGCGACCGATCGGCAGGAGCGGTGCCCCCGCTGAGCCGGGCGATCCGCGCCTCGGCCGTCTGCCTGCCTGAGCCTGCCAACCCACTGGGTCGACCGGTACTCTCGTTGCCGTGTCGAGGGATCGCTATGACTTCGTGATCGTGGGTGGGGGCTCGGCCGGGTGCGCTCTCGCCAATCGCCTGAGCGCCGACCCGTCGAACCGCGTGCTCGTGCTCGAAGCGGGTCGCACCGACTGGCGGTGGGACGTCTTCATCCACATGCCAGCGGCCCTCTCCTATCCGATCGGCAATCGCTTCTACGACTGGAAGTACGAGACCGAGCCCGAGGAGTTCATGGGCGGCAGGCGGGTGTACCACGCCCGCGGCAAGGTGCTCGGTGGCAGTTCGAGCATCAACGGCATGATCTTCCAACGTGGCAATCCGGCCGACTATGAGAAGTGGTCGCGCCTTCCGGGCATGGCCGACTGGGATTACGCCCACTGCCTGCCGTACTT
>RFQQ01000131.1 GCA_009924875.1 Actinomycetota bacterium
GCGTCGCGGAACTCATACATCTCACGGAACTTCCACGTCGTGTCGACATGGACCACCGGAAACGGCAACGGGGCCGGATGGAAGGCTTTGCGCGCGAGGTGCAACAGCACCGATGAGTCCTTCCCAACCGAGTACAGCAGCGCCGGTCGTTCCGATCCGGCTACCGCCTCTCGGAAGATGTGTATCGCCTCCGATTCGAGACGACGCAGATGGGCCGACTCGGGCCGCGTCACGAGATCACGCGAACGGTGTCGCCCACCTCAAGGTGGTCCCACACCAAGATGGCGTCGTCCGGACGGGCGCGAATACACCCCGACGATTGACCGTGCAGTTCCTCGGTGCCGACGCTTTCAAGCGTCTGGATGAACTCACCGTCGGGGTGGGTGGGCACCGAGTGGTAGCCGACCCGAGCTCCCTGGAACTTGCCCCGGGTGAACACCACGAAGTGGGTCATCTCGGTGTACGAACCCGTCTCGGTCGACGAGGCCTCCATGTCCTTCTCAAGAACGCGGTAGTCAGCCGGGTCCGGCTGATTCCACGCGGTGGTGATCGGGAAGACGTGCGTGATCTCACCCTCGGCGCAGAGCCACGAGCGCTGGAACTCGCGATCGATCACCGAACCGTTGTCGAAATCGGCGCAGGTTGCGGGATCTGGCTCCGGCGGAGGTGGCGTCACCCAGAGGCCGAGCATCTCCGAGGTTTGCTGACCGGCGATGCCATCCACGATGAGGTTGGAGTTCGCCTGGTAGTCGAGCACGGCCTGCGCGGTCTCGGTATCGAAGACATCATCGGGTTGGCCACTGAAGTAGCCAGCCGCCCAGAGATGTCGCTCGATGCACAGCACCTCCTCGGACACGCTTCCTCGAATGAGGGTCGTCGAGATCGCGCAGTCACCCGGTTCGACGATGGGTTCAGGCACTGTGCTCGTCGTCGATGTGGTGGGCGCATCGGTTGAGGACGTCGTCGAAACTTCAACGACCGGATCTGGCTCAACGACGACTTCGACCGTGGTCGTCTCGGGGGCGTTCGCCGCCTCGGCGACCTGATCCGACGAGTCCCCCGATGAACAGGAGGTCATCACGAGCCCGAGGACGACCAGCAGGAGCCGCCGTTCCATGCCGGCGAACGCTATCGACGCAGCCGCGCTCGTCGAACCACCGCTAGCGCGAGGTCTCCGGCGTCATAAACGCGACGGCGGTTCCGAGACCCGCGCGTCGGTCGACGGCGGCGATTCGTCGGCCCGGCTGGACCGCGTCGCGCGCGGGCGACACGAGGTCGCCTCCGGCGGCCACCACCTCATCGAGGTCGGGCACGGTGAGCACGAATCCCCACAGGGCGGTGGCGACGCCAGCGCGCTCGACCAACTCGAGGATCGTGCCGCCGGGTCCGAGACGGTGGAACCCCTGACGGACGTCACCTGTCTCGCGGATCCTGCGGAGTCCCTCGCCGGTGAGCGCCTCGATGGCGGCAGCGGTTCGCTCGATCGAGTCAGTGGTGATGACGATGTGGTCGATGTTGCCAAGACCGCCGAGCGCGGTCTCACCACTCTCGGTGGCCGGAGCGAACGCCACCGGAATCCCATCGCAGGTTGACGGCCCGGAGGGTCCATCAAACACCCACCCGAGATGTTCGACCGGGGGATCGGGCCAGACGAGATCGGGGCCTCGTAGACGGAGTCGTCCATCGGACGAGCCCAGCCAGTCGGGCACGAGGGCGTCCCACGCCGCCGGGGAGCCGGGAAGTGTGAGGTGGCTCAGCCGTGCGGTCAC
>RFQQ01000132.1 GCA_009924875.1 Actinomycetota bacterium
AGCAGCCAGCGAGCGACGTTGAGTTGGTCGCCGACGGCAGTCGGGCCGAGCGGGCCGACCTGGAACTCCCACTGGCCGGGCATCACCTCGGGGTTGGTGCCCGAGATCATGAGACCGGCGTCGATGCAGGCCTGAGTGTGCTCCTCGACAATGTCGCGGCCCATGATGCGGCCGGTGCCGACACCGCAGTAGTAGGGGCCCTGAGGGCCGGGCTGCCCGCCGCCGGGGGGAAAGCCGAGCGGCGATCCGTCGGGACGGAGCATGGTGTACTCCTGCTCGAGTCCGAAGAGCATCTCGTCGGCGGCGAACTTCTTCTCGACTCGGGCGCAGGCGGCACGAGTGTTCGAGGGGTGGGGACGCATGTTGGAGGCGAGCAGCACCTCGCACATCACGAGGATGTTGCGGCCACCGCGAATCGGGTCGGGACAGGTGAACACGGGTCGGAGGACGCAGTCCGACTTGTCACCCGTCGCCTGCTCGGTCGAGGAGCCGTCGAAGCCCCAGATCGGGGGATCGGTGACGTCGTCCGCCAGGATCTTCGTCTTGCTTCGCAGCATCGGGGTCGGCTCGTATCCATCGAGCCAGATGTATTCAGCTTGGTACGCCACGGGGATGTCCTTCCGTTCACGGGATGTAGGGGCACCGGAACGATGTCAGCGGGCCGTTTCCCATCCGTGTCTCGAATGTGAATGGCGTGTGAACAGAGGCGAGTGGTTGGTCGCAGTTCGGGTCGGCGGTGCCGGTCGACGAAGTCGGTCGTAGCCTCAGGACACCGTGGCGCTCATCGTGCAAAAGTACGGCGGAACCTCCGTCGCCGACCCCGACCGCATGCGCGCGGTGGCGGATCACATCGCCTTCACTCGGAGCCATGGTGACGACGTCGTCGTCGTGGTGTCGGCGATGGGCAAGTCGACCGACAACCTGATCAAGCTCGCGAACGAGGTCTCCGACCGCAAGCCCGGTCGCGAGATGGACATGTTGTTGACAACCGGTGAGCGAATCTCCATGTCGCTCCTGTGCATGGCCCTCGCCGATCGCGACGTCGACGCGGTCAGCTTCACGGGAAGTCAGGTCGGCATCATCACCGACACCGCTCACGGCAAGGCCAAGATTCTCGAGGTGCGCGGCGATCGCGTCCGCGAGGCCCTCGCCGAGGGCAAGGTCTGCGTGGTCGCTGGTTTCCAAGGGGTGTCGACCGCCAAGGAGATCACCACCCTCGGCCGGGGTGGCTCCGATACGACTGCTGTCGCCCTCGCCGCTGCGCTTGGAGCCGACGCGTGCGAGATCTATACCGATGTGACGGGGGTGTTCTCCGCTGATCCGCGGATCGTGCCGCAGGCCCACAAGCTCACACACATCAACTTCGACGAGATGCTGGAGATGGCGGGCGCTGGCTCGAAGGTTCTCGCCCTCCGCTCCGTCGAGTTCGCCCGAAACCACCACGTCCCACTCCACGTCCGGTCCTCATTCACTTGGGAACCCGGCACGTGGGTCACCTCCGAGGAGCCGTCCATGGAAGATCCGATCATCTCCGGAGTCGTTACCGACGCGAGCGAGGCCAAGGTCACCGTGCTCGGTGTCCCGGACCGTCCGGGCGTCTCGGCCGCCCTGTTCGAACCGCTGGCCGCCGCCAACGTCAACGTCGACATGATCGTCCAGAACACCTCAACGGCCGGCACCACCGACATCTCCTTCACCGTGCCACTGGCTGATATGGCGGTAGCCGAGGGCATCGTCGCCG
>RFQQ01000133.1 GCA_009924875.1 Actinomycetota bacterium
GTTCACCGACAGCACCGAGCCGCTCGGGGTGCTCATCGCCGCGGTCGTGGTCTACGCCACCGGCTTCCTCGATGACTCGCGTGACCTGCCCCCGCCGGCCAAGGTGACCGGGATCGTCGTCGCGGCGCTCGTCTTGGTCTGGTTCGGCGCGACGATGTTCTACTTCCGCGTCCCCTTCCTCGACGTGTTCCTCCTCTCAGGGGATTGGCAGCCGGTGATCACCGTTCTGTGGCTGCTCGGTATGACGCAGGCCATCAACTTGATCGATGGGCTCGATGGGCTTGCCGCCGGAATCGTGGCGATCGCCGCGGCCGCGTTCTTCCTCTACGCCTTCCGCTTGGGCGACCTCGAGTTGCTCTCGCGCCCCAATCTCGGTCCGCTCCTGGCGGTGGTGACCGCTGGTGTCGCCGTTGGCTTCCTCCCGTTCAACTTCAACCCGGCGCGCATCTTCATGGGTGACGGGGGAGCGTTCCTGCTCGGCATGCTGCTCGCGGTGTCCACCTCGATGGTCGGTGGTCGAGCCGATCCAAGCACCCAGGACTTCGTCGGTCAGACGTTCTTCTTCCTGGCCCCCTTGGTCATCCCGCTGCTCATCCTCGGCGTGCCGATTCTCGACACGCTGTTCGCCATCGTGCGCCGCGCCTCCAAGCGTCAGGCGATCGATGTCGCCGACAAGGGGCATCTGCATCACCGTCTCATGAACCTCGGTCATGGTCATCGCAGGAGCGTGTTGATCCTGTGGACCTGGACGTTGCTGTTGTCGGCGTTCGTGCTCTACCCGGTGCTCGGTTCGAAGAACCCGACCTATCTCCCGTTCGGTATCGGCGCGCTCGGCATCGTGCTGTTCACGGTGCTCCATCCGAGTGTGCGTCGACGACGCGCGGAGGAGATCGAGGACGCCCTCTCGCGTCCCGCCTCCGAACAGGTCCGTCAGGGGACCTGAGGCGGACGAGTTCGCCCTTCGGGTTGCGTCACTCACGCCCATCGTCTAGTTTGTGCGAGCGTTCACAAGCCGATAGCCGCCGCCGGGCGCTGTCGACACCCCCCGAACAACGGAGTTCGCCACCACCGATGAAGATGCTGTTCACGAGTGCCCGCGCGTCCCGCGCCAGTGGCTCCGATGACAATCTCGGTCGCGGTATGGACACCGCGCTCACGGTGTTGGCCTTCCTCGGAATCGGGCTCCTCGTCGATGCTTGGCTCGGTACTCGCCCGCTCTTCACGATCGGCCTCGTCGTCTTCGCCGCAGTCGGGACCTTCGTTCGCATGAAACTCGTCTACGACGCCACCATGGCCCGACTCGAAGGCGAACGGCGCGAGGGCGCTCGGAGGGCAGCGTGACCGCTCCTGACGCGACCGTGATGTCGGGCCCCGTCGCCGGTGAGGCGGTCGAGGTGCGCATCAGCGTCGACATGGTCAAGCGCGGCCTGTGGGTCGCTCCGGTGCTCGTCATCCTCGCCGGGATGATCTGGGACGCTGACGGCGCCGTGTCCGCGGCCTTCGCGACCGGACTGGTGCTCGTGAACTTCTTGCTCGCCGCCGGCCTCATTGCCGGGGCCTCGAGAATCTCCCTCGGCCTCGTGATGGCCGCCACTCTCTTCGGTTACCTGATCCGCCTGGGGCTGATCATGGTGGCTGTACTTCTCGTCCGCGACGCGTCCTGGATTTCACTTCCGGCACTCGGAGCGACCATCATCGTGACGCACCTCGGTCTCCTC
>RFQQ01000134.1 GCA_009924875.1 Actinomycetota bacterium
CGCTGCGGCTTCTGAGGGGGTTCCGGCCACCCCATTGACGCGCAACTCGGCGGGTTCTCGGCCGATTGCCTGTGCTCGCCGGGCGAAAGTCGATTCGTCCTCGCCAACACACGCCACCAACGCGCAGGAAATTCGCAGTGTCGACGGATCTCTGCCGATCGCCTCACAAGCGCGCCGGACGTTCGCGACCTGACCGGTGAACGTCTCAAGGTCGCAGAACGGCATGTTGAACTCGGTGGCGTGGGCGGCGGTCAGGGCCGGAGTACGGCGTACCCCGCGTCCGCCGATGACGATGGGTGGGCCCCCGGCCTGATTCGGCTTGGGAAGCGCCGGCGAGTCGGCGAGTCGGTAATGGTCGCCCGAGTACTCGAAGGTGCCGCCATGTGGTGTCGACCACAGCCCGGTGATCACCTCGAGTTGCTCACTCAATCGATCGAAACGCTCACCGAGAGACGGGAACGGGATCCCGTAGGCGGTGTGCTCAGCCTCGAACCACCCAGCACCGATGCCGAGTTCAACGCGGCCCCCGGACATGTCGTCGACGTTCGCTACCGAGATCGCGAGTGGGCCGGGGTGTCGGAAGGTGGCCGCGGTGACGAGCGTCCCGAGCCTGATCCGTGTGGTGTCGCGCGCGAGTCCCGCGAGCGTGACCCAGGCATCGGAGGGACCGGGTAATCCGGACACCGAACCCATCTTGAGGAAGTGATCGCTCCTGAAGAACGCACCGAACCCGAGCGTCTCGGCCCGTGCGGCCACCGCGAGGAGGTCGCCATACAGCGCTCCTTGCTGGGGTTCCACGAAGATCCTGAAGGGGGTGAGACCGGTCTCCGGCTCGCACACCTCGAAGGCCCTCGACATCTGGGGAAGCGCGCTCATGGGGCGAGGCTAGGCATGCGACCGACGTGACGGGGCATCGTCGGTACTGTCGGGTTCGTGAGCGACCTCCCCGAACTGCCGTCCGTGCTCGACACGCTTCGGGACCATGTGCTCCGCCACTCGGTGAAGCGCGGAGAGTTCACCCTGAAGTCCGGTGCGACGAGCTCGTGGTTTCTCGATACCAAGCAGACCGCGTGTCGGGCTGATGGCATTTTGGCGGTGGCGGATGCGCTGCTCGAAGTGATGCCGACGGAAGCTGATGCGATCGGTGGACTCACCATGGGCGCCGATCCGGTGGCGTTCGGCGTCGCCGCGGTCGCCGCGACCCGGGGTCGGCACCTTCGGAGCTTCAGTGTCCGAAAGGAGGCGAAGGACCACGGGGTGACCGGTCGACTCGCTGGCGCCCTCCTTCCCTCGGACCGGGTGGTCGTCGTCGAGGACACAACGACCCGTGGCACGTCCCTCCTCGAGGCGGTTGAGGTGGTGCGGGCCCTCGGGGCCGAGGTGGTGTTCGCGAGCGTGATCGTCGACCGCGGGACCACTTGCGCCGACCTGTGCGCGACGGCTGGAGTTCCTTACCGCCCGTTGCTCACGGCGCGAGACCTCGGCTTCGAACCGGGGACCTGACACGCGACTCGCCTCGGCACTTCCGAGACGCTGGTGGTCGAGACCGGCGTCGATCCGGTGACCTTCCGCTTTTCAGGCGGACGCTCTGCCAACTGAGCTACTCGACCGTTGACGTCAGGTGACCCTGACATGCGACGAGGCTGCCTTTCGGCAGCCCCGAGCGGTCCCGACGGGACTTGAACCCGCGACCTCCGGCTTGACAGGCCG
>RFQQ01000135.1 GCA_009924875.1 Actinomycetota bacterium
AGGGCGAAGGCTTGGCGGCCGGCGGTGCCCATCGCGCCGATCGGCATGACGAGCGGGTCGACGACGACGTCTGCTGCCGGGATCCCGTGGTCGGCGGCTCGTTCGACGATTCGCTTGGCGACGGCGAAGCGCACATCGGGGTCCTCGGAGATGCCGGTCTCGTCGTTCGAGATCGCGACGACCGCGGCGCCGTGTCGGGCGACGAGCGGAAGGACGCGCTCCATGACCTCGCTCTCGCCGGTGACCGAGTTGACCAATGCCTTGCCCTGATAGACGGCGAGGCCGGCTTCGAGCGCCTCGATGATGGAGGAGTCGATGGACAAGGGGACGTCGGTGACCGATTGGACCAACTGCACGGCACGCGCGAGGAGCGCCGGCTCGTCGGCGAGGGGGATGCCCGCGTTGACGTCGAGCATGTGCGCGCCCGCGGCGACCTGAGCGAGGGCGTCGGCCTCCACTCGTGAGAAGTCGCCGTTCTTCATTTCCTCGGCGAGGAGCTTCCGCCCCGTCGGGTTGATGCGCTCGCCAATCATCACGAAGGGTCGGTCGAATCCGATCGCGACCTCTCGGGTCGCTGAGCTGAGCACGGTGTCGGTCATATTTCCTCCTCGGGGGAACGGTCGGGTTCGTCGGTCTCCTCGTCGAGTTCCTCTAGGGCGAGGAGTTCGGACTGCGGGACCTCGTCGTCGACGATGTCGGCCTCGAAACCACCGACGTAGGCGAGCCGGCCGAGATGCTCGCGCGGGTAACTCGCCTCGAGGCGAGCCGCCTCGGCCTCAGCGGCCACAGCCGGGTCACCGTCGACCGGGACCGACACGCGTCGCCATTGAGCGACGTCCTCGTCGGCGGTCACGATCCCCGCCTTGCGCTTCGCGCGATCGATCGCGCGCTGAAATTTGGCCGACAACGCCACCTGGTGCCGTTCCCGACCGCGCTGACCGTTCACCTGCGCTGGAATATCCCGCCACAGGATGGTCACGACCTCGGCTCCACCTCTCGGCATCTCAGACCCCCGCTCCGCTCAGTCCGACCGCGACCGCCTCACGCAGATGATCTCGTCCGGTGACGACGATCTCCAGGGGAAGGGCGAGTCGGTCCGCGGCGGCCGCGGCGGCCTCGCGAACGTCGGCCTCATCACCCTGGGTCAACAGGACGACGCGCGTGTAGGCGCCGAAGTACATGTCGCGCAGCTCCGGGTGTCGATCGAGTCCGAGCCCAGACCACACGAGGGCGTCGAAGTGGCGCGCGAGGAAGTCGGTCAGGAAGAAGGTTCCGAGCTCCTCGGAGTGGAGGCGGTCGAAGTCGTCGACCCCGCTCAGAAAGGCGTAGCAGTGCGCTCCGGGCAGGCGCCGAACCTCGCGCGGGGTGGAGTCGATCCACGCGTCCAGAAGCCCACCGGTCCCGCAGTCGGCGTAACCAAGGAGGACGGTTCGCTCGATCGGCTCCTCGCTCAGGCGCTCCTCGATCGCGGGCACGATGCCCTCGGGACGGTTGTGGAGCGGCGCTGGGAGATAGTCGACCTCCACCGAGTCCGACAGGTCATCCACCTCGAGCACCGCTCGTAGCTCGCGGGCGAGGGCCCCGCAGGCGAGCACGAGGGGCCGGGTCATCTCACCGAGGGCCCGGGAGGCTCGGGGACGCCACGGCGGGTGTCCACGAGCTTCTTGGCCATCTCGGCCGCGACGCCGGCGTCGCG
>RFQQ01000136.1 GCA_009924875.1 Actinomycetota bacterium
GATCTGGTGTACTCATCACGTGAAAGTGCTCATCGCCGAGGACGACCGAGCGGTCCGCGAGTCACTCGCCCGCGCGATGCGACTCGAGGGGTACGAGGTTGTCACGGCGAACGACGGCGCGGCAGCGCTCGAGTCGGTTCGCGCTGAATCCCCCGATATCGCGGTGCTCGACGTGTCGATGCCCGCGGTGGATGGCCTCACGGTCTGCCGGGTGTTGCGTTCCGAAGGGAACACACTGCCGATTTTGATGCTCACCGCGAGAACCGAGCCGAGCGACCGCGTCGCGGGCCTCGACGCTGGTGCCGATGACTACGTGACCAAGCCGTTCGACCTCGGTGAACTCTTCGCTCGGCTGCGTGCGCTCACCCGCCGCCTCCGACCGGACGAGCAGCCCGGTGCCCGGTTGGAACTCGGTGATCTCGTGATCGATCCTTCCGGACGAACGGTGTCGCGAGCCGGTCGTCAACTCGAGCTCTCCAAGACCGAGTTCGACTTACTCGAACTGCTGGTTCGTAACGCTGGGATCGTGCTCGATCACACGACGATCTACGAGCGAATCTGGAATTACGACTTCGGTCCCGACTCGAAGAACCTCGCCGTCTACATCGGCTATCTCCGTCGCAAGACCGAGGAGGGTGAGGCACCTCGCCTCATTCACACGGTGCGAGGCGTCGGTTATACGGCGCGCGTGGAGTCATCGTGAGCCTCCGGCTCCGAGTGGCACTCACCCTCGCGCTGGTGACCGCGGTGGCCTCGATCGGTGTTGGTGTCGTCTCGTATCGGCTTGCCTCGGATCGACTTTTCGAGGCGGTTGACGAGTCGCTGGTGGAGGCCACGCAGGTGGTGCTCAGTCGCCGCATCAACGAGCGCTTTCCCGAACGTGGACCCTTCGATGGTCTTGACGTACAGGTGACGCGGACGGACGGCACCGTGCTCCAGTCCACGTTCCCGCGTGAGCTTCGGGTCACTCCCGAGTTGCTGACACTTCGCCCCGGACGCACGATCCTCGCCGATGTCGACCTCGGTCGTGATCGTTTCCGAGTGCTGTTCGTCGGGCTCGACGGTGGCCTGGTGCAGGTGGGTCGCGACCTGAGGGAGACCGAGCGGGTGCTCGACGCGTTGCGTGAGCGGACGATCGCACTGGTCGCTGTGGTCACCGTGCTTGCCGGGGCGATCGGCGCGGCGGTGACCGGTCGAATGACGAGGCCGCTTCGTCGTCTCACCGAGGCTGCGGCGATGGTGGAGGAAACCGGCAGCCTCGACGTCGAGCTGCCGGCTCGCCGGAGCCGCGACGAGGTGGGTCGGTTGTCGGATGCGTTCGGCCGGATGATCGCGGCGCTCTCTCGGTCGCGGTCTGATCAAGCGAGGCTGGTGCAGGACGCAGGGCACGAACTTCGGACCCCGCTGACGAGCATCCGGACGAACCTGGACGTGCTCGACCGCTACGCCGAGCTCGATGAGGCTGATCGCCGGGAGATGGTGTCGGCGATGCGAGCCGAGGTGGACGAGTTGACAGCGTTGGTGAACGAGATCGTTCAGGCGGCGAGTGGTGAGGTCGAAGATGTCGAACCCGAGCGAGTTGCGCTTGGCCCCGTGGTGAGCGCGGTCGTTGACCGGGTGGCGCGCCGAACAGGCCGTGAAATTCGGATTGAGTCCGACGAGTCGATGGTCGACGTTCGGGTTG
>RFQQ01000137.1 GCA_009924875.1 Actinomycetota bacterium
CGCATCGCTTGGCTCGGTCGACGCGCTCTACTGCTCTCCGCTCGAGCGGACCCGCGAGACGGCGGCGCCGATCGCCAAGGCGCTCGGCATGCGAGCGGTCGCGGATCGCGGTCTCCTCGAATGCGATTTCGGTGACTGGACGGGCGAGTCGCTCGCGAAACTCTCCAAGTTGCCCGAATGGCGGACGGTCCAGCAGGCCCCGAGTTCGTTCCGGTTCCCGAATGGTGAGAGTTTCACCGAGATGCAGGTCCGGATCGTCTCGACGATCGATCGCCTGCGGAGTCGCCATCCCGGCGGCACGATCGTGTGCGTCAGTCATGCCGATCCGATCAAGGCGGTCATCGCCCACGCCGTCGGCACTCATATCGATCTCTTCCAGCGCATCGTCGTGTCGACCTGCTCGATCTCGGCACTCGCCTGGTCCGATGGGCGTCCGGTGGTGCTCGCGGTCAACACGACGGGCGGGCCGATCGGGGAGTTGGCGTGAACGAGTTCGATCCACTCGACCCAGTCGATGTCTTCACGACCGGTGCGGTGGGTCGACCTGGGTCGCGCGTGTTCTTCCTGCAGTTGCGCACCGGCGAGGCGCAGTTCACGATGAAGTGTGAGAAGCAGCAGGTCGCCGCGATGGTCGACCACCTGCGTCATGTGCTCGAGGATCTCCCCCCGCCGGAGGACCGACCGCTCGCCGGGGCGCTCGAGTTACTGCCGCCCTCATCGGCGGAGTTCGTGCTCGGTCCGATCGGGCTCGGCTACGACCCGCGAGCCGACATGGTCGTGCTGCAGTTCGAGGAGGTCCACGAGGTCGACGAGGACGGTGACCCCGTCGGCGACGACCACGAGCGGATCCGTGTGCAGGTGACCCGGGGGCAGGCGGCGGCGTTCTGTGATCACGCTGAGGGGGTCGTCGCGAGCGGACGACCGAACTGCCGCTGGTGCGACCAGCCGATCGACCCGGATGGTCACCCGTGCCCGCGGATGAACTGAGTCCGCTCACCACCGTCGACCGGATCGACCATCTCGAACGGGCGGACCTCGAGGTGGAGGGGCGAATGCCGTGGAGTTCGAACGCCACCTTCCTCGTCTCGACCTCACTCGAGGGGGTGAACCATCGCGCGATCTACAAGCCGATCCGCGGTGAGCGTCCTCTCTGGGATTTCGAGCCCGGCCTCCATCGCCGTGAGCGCGCGGCATTCCTGCTGAGCGAGCACCTCGGGCTCGGCGTCGTTCCACCGACGGTGATCCGCGACGGTCCACTCGGCGAGGGCTCCCTCCAGTGGTTCGTCAACGCCGACCATCGCGAGCACTACTTCACGATCCTCGAGCAGCGAGCTGATCTTCACGATCGCCTCAGGGCCATCGCGGCGCTCGACATCGTGGCGAACAACACCGATCGAAAGAGCGGTCACTGTCTGCTCGCCGACGACGGTGTGTGGGCGATCGACAACGGTCTCTGTTTCGCCGAAGAGTTCAAGTTGCGCACGGTGATCTGGGAGTTCGCCGGTGAACCGCTCGACGAGTCGCTGATCGAACGTCTTCACGCCCTCCGCGCCCGCGTACCCCTCGATCTCGCTGTGCTCCTCTCCGAGCCCGAAGTGGAGGCGATGCTCGAACGGACCGGGGAGCTCATCGATCTCGGCGTGCTCCCCCACGACGAGACCGGACGCCGCTACCTCGACC
>RFQQ01000138.1 GCA_009924875.1 Actinomycetota bacterium
CGAGATCGAAGGTCACAAGGAAGTCATTCCCAAGACCGTGCAACTTGCGGAGGGTGGTCATGATCGGCCGGTGCTCGCTGGTGCGGTGGTCATAGGTGGTCCGTTCCGCCGCCGTTGTTCCAGACCGTCTCGAGGACGTCCATGGCCTCGACAATCGGGTCGGCGGTGATGTCGACCCAGCGTATGCGCGGGTCGCGTCGGAACCAGCGCTCCTGACGCACGGCGAATTGGCGTGTGTGGAGAATGGTCGCGTCGATGGCCTCCGTGCGGGAGCACTCCCCACGCAAGAAGGCGGCAATCTCGGCGTATCCGAGAGCCTGCAGAGCGGTGCGAGACGGGGATGAGTCGAGCAGTGAAGCCACCTCGTCGACGAATCCCGAATCGATCATCGCGTGGACTCGGGCCTCGATCCGCTCGGCGAGCGCGCCGCGGTCCCAGCGGAGACCGATCTGAGCGACGGGTGACGGCGGATAGCGATCGAGCCCATCACCAAAGGAGGAGAACGGACGCCCGGTGACCTCGATCACTTCGAGGGCGCGAACCACTCGACGAAGGTTCGTCGGCTCCATCCGCTCCGCCGCCACGGGGTCGAGGGTTGCAAGGCGCTGGTGCAGCACCTCCACCCCGATCTCCTCCGCCTCCCTCTCGAGCCGCGCGCGAACGGCATCGTCGCCCCCGGCGAGCTCGAGACCATCGACGGCGCACCGGTGGTACAGCCCGGTGCCGCCGACTAGTAGGGCCCCATGACCGCGCGCCGCGATACCCGTCAACGCCTCGTGGAGGAGATCGCGGAAGCGGGCGACGGTGAACTCCTCGGAGGGGTCGCAGACATCGATCAGATGATGCGGGACGGCCGCGCGCTCCTCCGGGCTCGGGGAGGCGGTGCCGATGTCCATGCCCCGATAGACCTGCATCGAATCCACCGAGACAATTTCAACGTCACCGTGGCGAGCAGCGAAGGCGAGAGCGAGGGACGACTTCCCCGAGGCGGTCGCCCCGATGAGCGCCACCCGGCGAGGGCTCGAGTCCACCATTCGGTCAGAGCGAGAGGACGGGGATCCGCGTCCGGTGGGTGGCCTCGGAGAGCAGTTCGACGAAACGCCCCTCAAGGAAGTGCGGTGCGCCCCGCGTTACCTCGACCGTCGCGTACGACCCCGCGCGGAGCGGACGAGGAGGCGCGAAGTGAACGAGCTTGTTCTGGCGCGTGCGCCCGGAGGTGACCGACGGGTCGCGCTTCGAAGGGCCCTCGACGAGGACCTCCTCGATCCGTCCGACCCGCGCCTCGTGACGCGCGAGAGCCGATCGCTCGACGACGATCCTCAGCCGCTCGAACCGATCGCGCGCCACCTCGGGGTCGACGAAGTCGTCAACGGCATCAGCGGCCTCGGTACCAGGACGCGGCGAGTAGATGAAGGTGTAGGCGTAGTCGTACTCAGCGGCGGCGGCCACCTCGAGAGTTCGCTCGAAGTCGTCCTCGGTCTCGCCGGGGAAGCCGACGATGATGTCGGTTGACACGGCAAGATCGCCGATGGTTGCGCGAGCCTCGGCGAGACGATCGAGGTAGCGCTCCGCGGTGTATCCGCGGTGCATGAGCGCGAGGACTCGGTCGCTGCCCGACTGGAGCGGATAGTGAAGGTGCTCGCACACTTCGGCCGTCGCCGCCATCGCCTCGAAGGTCTC
>RFQQ01000139.1 GCA_009924875.1 Actinomycetota bacterium
TGGTCGGGAAGGCGGGATTCGAACCCGCGACCCCCTGCTCCCAAAGCAGGTGCGCTAGCCAAGCTGCGCCACTTCCCGTGACGCTCAGGCTAGCGGCGACAGCCTCAGCGCTTGGCCGCCTTCGCAAGACGCTTGGCCGCCCGGCCAACCGCCTCGAGATGGCGGTGGTCGAGATCGCCGACTTCAGCGCCGTTGTCGAACAGCACCCGGTAGCGCTGCCAGTTGAAGCCGTTGGCGAGTAGCACCTTGCCTTCAGTTCCTACTGGCACGCCGTGGACCTCCGCGGTCGTCCGCACGCGGTCGCCGATCCGGAGGTCGATCTGACCATCGTGGGGCTTGGAAAGGGCGTGGGGCTTCCAGATCGGCACGACGACAGTCTGCCCGATCACGGCGTCTCGAGGCACCATCGTCGCGCGCGTCTCAGGCGGTGTCTCGGCCCCGGGGGAGCCACGGACACCACCGGTAGGCTCAGGCGTCTGTGAAGACTTCCGTGGAGACCCTTGAGGGCAACAAGATCAAGCTGTACGTCGAGATCGACGAGTCGGAGTTCGCCGGCGACATCGATCGTGCCTTCGAGGCGATCGCCAAGGAGGTGAAGCTTCCGGGTTTCCGTAACGGCAAGGCTCCGCGCAAGCTCCTCGAGTCGCGAATCGGTATCGCCCCGGCGCGGGCCCAGGCCCTCCGCGACGCGATTCCGTCCTATCTCATGCGTGGTGTTCGCGAGCATGACATCGACTTGGTGGCGACCCCGTCAGTCGAGGTGACCGGTGGCGAGGAGGACGGCCCGGTCGAGTTCGAGGCTGAGTGCGAGGTCCGTCCCGTCGTGACCGTTCCCGGCTACGCGGGTCTCCGCATCGAGGTCGACAACCCGGCGGTCTCTGACGAGGCGCTCGACGAGGCGGTCCGCGCCCAGATGAAGGGCCACGGCACCCTTGTCGACACCGGCGCCCCTGTCGCCGACGGCGATTTCGTCACGATCGACCTGTCCGCGATGCGCGACGGTGAGGAGCTTCCGGGCTTGAACATCGAGGAGTGGTCCTACGAGGTTGGCCAAGGATGGGTCACCGACGACTTCGACGAGCAGTTGCGTGGCTCCGAGCCGGGCGCCGAGATCACCTTTACTTCGGTGCCGAAGGGCACCGAGGAGCCGGCCGACTTCACCGTCAAGTTGGCGGCCGTCAAGCGACTCGAGTTGCCCGAGATCACCGATGAGTGGGTCGCGGACAACATCGGGGAGTTCGAGACCGTCGCCGAGTGGCGCGAGAGCATTCGCGATCAGCAGCAGGAGTCGCGTCTCAACGCCATTCGCCAGGGCCTCGTCGGACATCTCACCGACGCGCTCGTCGAGCTCGTCGAGATCGAGCCACCGGAGTCGATGGTGTCGGCCGAAGTGCAGGGCCGCCTGCGCAACATGGTGCAGCAGTTCCAGGCCCAGGGCATCGACTTCTCGGCGTGGCTCTCGGCAACCGGGCAGAGCCCCGACGATCTCGTCGAGAACATGAAGGGTCAGGCCGAGACCGCCGTGAAGGCTGACCTCGCCCTCCGAGCCGTCGCGGTCGCCGAGGACATCGAGGTCGGCGGTGACGAACTTGATGGCGAGTACCACCGCATGGCGATGCAATACCGGCAGTCGCCCGATGAGATCCGCAAGAC
>RFQQ01000140.1 GCA_009924875.1 Actinomycetota bacterium
TAGCGGAAGGGGATACCGATGATGCCGATCGCCGCGAGAGCGATAACGATGAACGCGATCCCGCCGGTGACCCGCGCGAGGCGCCGCGACCACGTGAGGTCGGGGCGGTCGTCGGGATGCAGGGCGGCGATCAACGCCCCAGCGACCGCCGCGGCGATGGCGGGAGGCACGAGGATCACCGCGTTCTGGGGGAGCGCGACGAAGGAGACGATCTCGATCCGCTGACCCCAGACACCGTCCTCGAAGCGACTCTCGGAGATCGCTGCCGCCCGACGCAACTCGATGATGATCAGCGCGATGTACGCCGACAGGGTCAGCCACCCGACATACGTAGCGGTGGCGATCCAGCGGATGCGATCGGAGACGGTCACCTCTCGGTCAGTCCCAGGTGCAGGGAATCCGCTTGATGCCGTTGATGAAGTTGCTCTTCAGGTAGTCGGGTTCGCCGACGGCACGAAGACTCGGCAGCCGTTGGCGGATCTCGTCGAAGGCGATGGCGATCTCTCGGCGAGCGAGGTTGGCGCCGAGACAGAAGTGCGGACCGCCGGCGCCGAAACCCACCTGGGCGGGTTGAAGCGGGCGGGCGATGTCGAACCGGTCGGCGTGCTCGAAGGCGGCGGGGTCGCGGTTCGCTGAGGCGTAGAACAGCACGACCTTGTCGCCCGCGGTGAGGGCCTGCCCGCCGAGTTCGGTGTCGGCGGTGACGGTGCGGCGGAAGTGGATCACCGGCGTCGCCCATCGCACGATCTCGTCGACCGCCGTCCGCGTATGGGTGTCGAAGTCACCGAACCAGAGGTCGCGCTGATCCGGATGGTCGGTGAGGGCGCGCAGACCGTGGCTGATCGCGTTGCGGGTGGTCTCGTTGCCCGCGACCACGAGAAGAATGAAGAACGAGCCGAACTCCTGGGGCGTTAGCTGGTCGCCGTCGACCTCGGCGGCCATCAGGGCGGAGGTGATGTCGTCGGTCGGATGGGCGCGGCGGTCCTCGCCGAGGGCCTGGGCGTAGGCGAAGATCTCGAGGGAGACCTCCATGAGGCGCTCGTAGGTGCCGCCGAACTCGGGGTCGCTCGCCCCGAGGATGGTGTTGGTCCAGTCGAAGATCCGCTCATAGTCCTCGGGTGGAATGCCCATCATCGAGCAGATGATCTCGAGGGGGAGGGGGCCGGCGAACTCGTGGACGAAGTCGGCCGTTCCCGACGGATTGCGGGCGAGCATCCGGTCGAGGATCTCCGCGGCTTTCGCTCGGACGGAGTCCTCGAGATCGGTGACGTGTCGTGGGGTGAATCCCTTCGAGACGATCGACCGGAGCCGGAAGTGCTTCGGGTCGTCCATGTTGATCATCGATCCGTAGAACTCATTGAGTTCTTGGGGGAGGTCGACGATGTTGGAGCCGAGTCCCGAACAGAAGAGCTCGGGATTCCGGCTCGCCTGCCAGACTCGCCTGCCAGACATCGTCGTAGCGGGTGACGGCGTGGTACCCGGGTCCGGGTGGGAAGGGCGAGCCCTCGAGGAAGCGCTCGGGATACTTGGGGAGCCCGGGGGCGGCGCGGAGCTCCGCGAAGGCCGACTCGCGCTCGTGCCGAGGCGCGGTCCAAAAGTCCATCGTTGAGATGTCGGGAAGTCCTGCCGGCGGGTCGAAGGCGATCTCAG
>RFQQ01000015.1 GCA_009924875.1 Actinomycetota bacterium
GGAGGTAGGCGGCATCGAGCAAGTTGTTACTCCTCAGCGATTGGATTGAGGGCAACACCCCGAGAGTCAGCGCCTCCTTCACGTAGGAGCGCACGGATCGAGGCCGAGGGTTGCTCGGCACGCCGTTCTCCCAGAGATATCGGATGTCGAACAGCAGATATCCGACGATTGCGGCGACCAGGCTCAGCATGAGGATGAGCAGGAACTTGTTCTTCAAGTGGCCACGCAAGACCCGAAGGGTCATCCCGATGAGCGATAGGAGCACCAGCGAGATGATGGGCGCCCCGAGATAGCCCAGATGCGTGAGGGAGATCAGAGCGACTCCGACCCACAGGGCGAACGCTTGTCTGAAGTCCATTGTTCGTTCCAGACACATGAACTCGGTCAGCACGAGAATGAGGATGTAGAGACCGCAAGTCGCCAGGACCTCATCGCTCCAGTCGTTGACGAAGAAGTAATGAGCTGCAGGGAGCGTTATCACGAGTGTGAGCAGAGCGGGCATAGGACCGCGGAACTCAACTCCAAGCGGGGAGGTGGTCAAAGTCACGCCGAGTGCGACAAATGCGAATGCCACCGAGAGTGATTGAGCGAGCTGGAGTGGGAGCGCAGACCCAAGTAGCGCAAGCGGACTCGACGAGATATGCGACATCAAGGGGAGCGGCGAGCCGAAGTTGACGAAGTTTTGATAGACCGGAATCAGGAGCCAGCGAGTTGTCCTCTCGTATCCAATTACACCGATCCAGGAATTCGCGGTGGTCTCGATCTCGCTGCGAAAGTCCCAGAACGCGATGATGAGAGCTGGCGCAATCGACAGAGCGAGAGCCCATCGATTCGGAGTTGTCCTTTCGCGTGGCTCTCGTGTCATCGTCACCCTCACTGCCGTTGCAGGTCCTCTCGCCGTACTTCGGACCGTAGTTACTACCCTCCGACGATGTGGAGATTCCCGTCGTCGACTTCTCCGGACCGAGCGCGAGGGTCGCGAGCGAACTCGACCGCGCCTGTAGCGAGGTCGGTTTCGTCCAGGTCGTCGGCCACGGACTCGACGCCGACGTCGAGCAGGCCGCTTGGGAGTGCGCCCATCGGTTCTTCACCCTGCCGGAGGGCGGCAAACGCGAGGTAGCCATCCCTCCCGGCGATGCCTACGGCTACGGCCCGTATCGCGTGGAACGGCTGGCCTCCTCACTCGGTGTCGACACCCCTCCCGACTTGAAGGAGACCTTCTCGATCGGACCGTTCGAGGCCCCGCCCGGGCTGCTCGCTGATGAGCCGGCCGCCGCGTTCTCGTTCTCGCCGAACCGGTGGCCAGACGCGCTGCCCGAGATGGAGCCGGTCATGCGTCGCTACTACGAGGATCTCGCCGCACTCGTCGACCGGATCCTCTCGCTTATGGCTACTTCGCTCGGGCTTCCCGCCGACCACTTCACCCCGCTCACCGATCAGCACACCTCCGCCCTTCGACTACTCCACTACCCCGATCTCGGTGGCACTCCCGCCGAACCAGGCCAACTGCGAGCTGGTGCTCACTCGGACTACGGAACACTGACCCTCCTTCGTCAAGACGACGCTCCGGGCGGTCTCGAGGTGCTGGCCACCGACGACAGTTGGGTGGCCGTCCCCGCCGTTGATGGCGCCTACGTCGTCAACATCGGCGACGCCCTCGAGCGCTGGACCAACGGCCGCTGGCGTTCCACCCTCCACCGAGTGGTGCTCCCGCCCGCGGGCGTGAACCGCTCGACCGAGCGGCAGTCGATCGCCTTCTTCCACAACGCCAACTGGGATGCCGTCATCGACTGTCTCGAACCCTGTCGACCTGAGGATCCTGCCGATCTGCTCCCTCCGATCACCGCCGGCCGGCACCTGATGGAGAAGTTCCGTCGAACTCAGAACGACGACACCCGATGACCGTTCCCCCCGGGGCCTATCCGGCACGGTCACGCACCTTCAAGCCTCGTCGCCGCCGACTGTCGCCGACGCGCGAGGCGGCACTCGAGCGCCTCTTCCCAGAATTTGGCCTCGACGTCGGCGGCCCGATGATCGATCTGGTCGCCCTGTTCGGTCGCCGAGCTCCACTCGCCCTCGAGATCGGATGCGGAGCCGGGGAGGCGGCCCTCGCGATGGCCACAGCCGCTCCCGATACCGATCTCATCGCCTGCGATGTTCACACTCCGGGTATCGCGCGATTACTCACCGAGATCGAGACGGCGGGCCTCTCGAACCTGCGCGTGGTCCACGGCGACGCTCTCGACTTCATGGCGCGCCTCCCACCACGTTGCCTCGACGAGGTGAGGATCTACTTCCCCGATCCCTGGCCGAAGCCTCGGCAACGCCAGCGCCGACTCGTCCGGGACGACCTCCTCGAGAGCATCATCGACTCCATGAGCATCGGAGCCCGACTACACCTCGCCACCGATGTCGATGACTACGCCGAGCAGATCGCTGAGGTCTGCTCGCGGTCGGAGCGGCTCGATGGAGGCATCGTGCTCCGCCCCGACGACCGGCCGTTGACCCGGTTCGAGATCAAGGGCCTTGAAGCCGGGCACCGGGTGACCGACTTCGAGTATCGGGTGGTGAGCTGAGGTGGCCGGCGAGGAGGTTGTCGAGCGCCGAAGCAGCCGATCGGCGCCGGCTCCTGAGTCAATGCCACGACCGCTGCTCTCCCAGCGCGCGGAGGAGCGGCTCGGCCCGCGTCACCGGCAGGTGCTCGACCAGCTCGAGCGGCTCTTCCTGGAGGAGGGTTTCGGGGGGATCAGCGTGCGTGAACTCGCGGCGAGCGTCGGATGCTCGCGGCGGACCCTCTACGAGCTCGCTCCCTCGAAAGATGAGCTGGTGCTGGTGGTGCTCGACCGCTTCCTTCACCGGGTCGGCCGAACCGCCCTCGATGCCATCGACCGAGAGCAGCCGCACGCCGATCGCATCCGCTCCTACTTTCGCGGTGGGGTCGAGTTGCAGCGTCTCTCGCAGACCTTCGCCGAGGACCTCGCCGATGATCCGGCCGCCCGGCGACTCCTCGACCGGCATTTCCGCTACGTGATGGCCGTCACCGAGGAACTGGTTTCCGAGGGCGTCGCCGCGGGCGAGTTCCGGCAGGTCTCACCGTCGATCGTCGCCGGGGTGCTCGCTGGGAGTGGCTTGTATTTCAATCAGGTCGAGATCGCGCACCCTGATCCGACCGATGAGATGCTCGATCTCGTGATCCGCTCGATCCTCGCCTGAGCCGCTTAGTCCTCGAGCAGCGAACCGAGGCGCTCGGTTGACTCGATGAACTCCTCGATCATCTCGTAGACGACGCGGGAGGCCGATTTCGACTCGTTCATCGATCCGACCACCTGGCCGACGAAGTAGTTCGCGAGCTTCGAGGCGCCTGACCCCGCGCTGTGCGCCGCCCGGTCGATACGTCGGATCGCGTCGTCGACGAGCATCGGCTGCAGCGGCATCGGCAGCGGCGCTGGATTCGCCGGATCTTCCCAGGCGTCCGTCCATGCCGTACGCAATTGTCGGGCCGGCTTGCCGGTGCGCGACCGCGAGCGGATCGTGTCGGAGGAGGTGGCAGCGAGGAACTTCTCCTTCACGGTGGGATGGGTCTCGGCCTCCTCAGTGGTCAGCCACACCGAGCCGCACCAGACCCCTTCCGCGCCGAGGGCCATGGCGGCAGCCATCTGTCGACCTCGGCCGATTCCGCCTGCGCCGAGGACCGGCACCCGGTCACCGATCGCATCGACGATCTCGGGGATCAGCACCATCGTGCCGATCTCGCCGGTGTGACCGCCGGCCTCGGAGCCCTGGGCGATCACCATGTCAACTCCGGCCGCGACATGCCGTTCAGCGTGCTGGGCCTTGCCGGCCAGGGCGCCGACGAGGCGTCCCTCCTCATGGGATCGCTCGAGCATGTGCGCTGGGGGAGGGCCGAGGGCGTTCACGATGAGCGCCGGTCGGTGGGCAAGGGAGATCTCGAGCTGCGGTGCCGCGCGCTCCGCTGTCAGCGGTGCGGCGTCACCATGGGAGGCGAGCCCACGCTCACCACGCATGCCGTCGGGGAGGTCCGGCACCTCGAACTCGTCGAGGAGGCGCTCGACGAAGGCTCGGTGCTCGTCGGGGATCATGCCGACGAGGTCCTGCACCCGAGCGCCGCCACCATCACTGCCGGTGTACTTCGCCGGTGCGATGAGATCGACGCCGTAGGGGCGATCACCGATCTGGTCCTCGATCCAGTCGAGGTCGATCTCCAGTTGGCTGTCGGAGTGGCCGACCGCGCCGAGCACACCGAGGCCCCCGGCCCGTGACACTGCCGCGACCACGTCACGGCAGTGGCTGAACGCGAGGATCGGCAAGTCGATCCCGAACATCTCCGTCACTCGGGTCCTCATGACGAGTCACCACTCCTTCCCGACCGGTGCTCCGACCAAGTCATTCCTGTGTCCCCGTGGACGTCACGCGGCAGGCCGAGCACTTGCTCGGCGACGATGTTTCGCTGCACGGCGAAGGTGCCGCCGCCGAGGGTGAGCGCCGGCGCGAAGAGATAGCCGTAGTGCCACACCGGGTCGGTCTCGGGGAATTGGCTGCGCGCACCGCGCGGGAAGTTGATGTCGGTGGCACCGCTGCGGGCGCCGGTCGGAATTTCCCCGGCGGGCCCGGACCCCTCGAGCATCCCGGCGGCACCGGCGAGGTCCTTCGCGAGTTCCATCACGTGCTGGCCGTGCTCGTCACCCATGATCTTTTGAACGGACGCCTCCTCACCCGGCGTGCGCCGGCGTGCGCCCACTCAGTCGGGCGCTCAGCGTCCGGAGTCGATTGAGGCGCAGCACCTCGGCCTCGATGTGGAGGGCGGCGATGCGTTGGCGCATGTTCGGATCCGTGATGGTCGGACCGGATCTGATCAGGTCGAGCAGTTGCGCGGCGGAGGGTCCCGTGCCCCACATCGACCCGGCTGAGGAGAGCGACACCCGCTCGTTGGCGAGGGTGACCTTCGCGAGTCGCCAGCCATCCCCCTCTGCGCCGACGAGATACTCAGCGGGTAGCCGAACGTCGTCGAAGAAGGTCTGGTTGAACGAGTGGGCGGTCGTCATGTCGACGATCGGGGAGAGGGTGATACCGGGCAGATCCATCGGCACCAGGAAGTAGGAGATGCCCTTGTGCTTGGCGACATCGGGATCGGTGCGCGCGATGAGGATGCCGTAGTCGGCATGGTGGGCCCCGCTCGACCAGATCTTCGATCCGTTGATCACGTACTCGTCGCCGTCTCGGACCGCTCGGGTGGCGAGGGAGGCGAGATCGCTTCCTGAGTCGGGTTCGCTGAAGAGCTGGCACCAGGTCTCCTCGCCAGAGAAGATCCTCGGTAGGAATCGCTCCTTTTGCCAATCGGATCCGGCGAGAAGGATCGTCGGGGCGGCCCAGCCGACGCCGATCGCATTCGTGGTGGATGCGGTGCGCGTCACGCCTCCACGCCGGAGCTCGTCATCGATGATGAGTTGGTGCATCGGGTCGGCGTCGAGTCCCCACGGTCGCGGCCAGTGGGGGACGATGTATCCGGCTTCGGCGAGATCGGTGTTCGACGGCTCGGGATGCTCGGCGAGCCAGGCGCGCACCTCGAGGCGTCGCGGGTCGTCGTCAGCGGGGAGGTCGAAGTCCATCTCGTGTCAGCTCGTGGCGGGTTGCGGTGTCTCAGGCCCGGGCCGACGGTCCATCGGTCGCACCGCCGGCGAAGGCCTGAGCGATCAGCAACCAGTCTCGTGCGGGACCCTGTGACACGACGAGTCGGGTGTCGTCGACGTGGCGGCGCTGGGTGACGACGAGACAGAAGTCCTCCGCCGGTCCGGTGACGCGCCCCACCTCGTCGGCGTGCTCCCAGGACCACAGTTCACCCGACGGCGCCTCGAGCGCCACCGACACCTCACCGGCCGGTCGTTCGAGACCGCGGTTGATGTACGACCAGCCTCGGGTGATAACGCCGAGCTGGGCGATGTGGCGGAGGCGATCAGTCGGCGAACGGCGCGCGCCGACGGTGTCCACCACATCTTGGCCATGGGCCCAGGCCTCCATGAGGCGCGCGGTGAGGAACGACTTCGCGCTCATCGATGGTCCGTACCACTCGACTCGGGTGTCGTCGCCGAGTCCGGAGGCCGCCCGGGCGAGCGCGCTCCGACCGGACCGCCAGGCGTCGAGCAACTCCGCCGGTTCCATGGCTCGGAACTCGCCGAGGGTGAGCTGTTCGACAGCGGCCGCGTCGGCGAACGAGGAGACGAGTTCGGCGCGATGAGCGACGAAGGCATCGGGGTCCTCGATCGCGAGGGCGGCGGTGCGGTCGAAGAACGTCAGGTGCCCGATCTGGTCGGCGACGCTCCAGCCGGGGCTTGGGGTCGGCGTCAACCAGGCGCCGTCGGGCAGCGGGGCGACGACGTCGTCGAGCGCATCCTGCTCCGCGATCAGATCCGCGGTGACTTGAGCGACGTTCATCGTGCCTCCCTCCGCCCTCGGGCGGTACCAGTTGACACTGAACGGTACCAAACCGTAGGTTTCGCTTGTGAGACAGCGCTCCTCAGGCCCGGTCCTGCGGTCGCGGCTCGATACCGCGAGCGAGGCCCACCGCGCGAACCGCGCGGAGATGGAGGCGCTCTGGGCTGTCGTTCAGACCGAGATGGCGTCGGTGCCGGGCATCGGCGGACAGCGCTACGTCGACCGTCACCGACAGCGGGGGAAGATGCTCGCCCGCGAGCGCATCGAACAGCTCATCGACCCCGACACGCCCTTCCTCGAACTCTCGCCGCTCGCCGGTTGGGGTTCGGAGTTCCCGGTGAGCGCCGGAGTCGTCAACGGGATCGGCATTGTCGAGGGCACCGAGGTCGCCATCACCGCGACCGACATGACCTACCGCGGCGGGTCGATGAACCCGCGCTCGGTCGACAAGAACATGCGCTTTCAGGAGATCGTGCGGGCAAATCGACTTCCGTGGATCTCTCTCAACGAGTCCGCCGGAGCCGACCTGCCCCACCAGGCCGACATCTTCATCCGCGGCGGCGAAGGCTTCCGCAACCAGACCCAACTCTCGCGACTCGGCATCCCGACCATCACCGTCGGCTTCGGCCCGGCCACCGCCGGAGGCGCGTACACGCCGGGAATGAGCGACTACACGGTGTTCGTCAAGGGGCGCGGCACCGCGTACCTCGGTGGACCACCGCTCGTGAAGATGGCCATCGACGAGATCGTCGACGAGGAGACCCTCGGCGGCGCTGAGATGCACACGCGCGTTAGCGGCCTCTCCGACTACCTCGCCGTCGATGAGATGGACGCCCTTCGCATCACCCGAGAGATCGTCGCCCACCTACGGTGGCGCAAACTCGGACCGGGGCCGACCCTTGACGCCGACCCACCGGTGCACGACCCGGACGAACTCATCGGTTGCGCCTCGGCTGATGTGCGGGTGCCCTTCGACATCCGCGAGGTGCTCGCCCGGGTCCTCGACGGCAGCCGCTTTGAGGAGTTCAAGCCGCTCTACGGCGACAAGCTCGTGTGCGGCTGGGGCTCGATCGGCGGGTTCCCCGTTGGGCTACTCGGCAACAACGGCATCCTCTTCTCCGAGGAGGCTGCCAAGGGCGCCCAGTTCATCCAGCTCTGCAACCGCACCGACACCCCGCTGATCTTCCTGCACAACATCACCGGGTTCATGGTCGGTTCAAAGGCCGAACGCGGCGGCATCATCCGCAACGGCGCGAAGCTCATCAACGCGGTGTCGAACTCGACGGTCCCGCACATCGTGCTCATGGTCGGCGCCTCGTACGGCGCTGGCAACTACGGCATGGCGGGAAAGGCCTACGACCCGAGGTTCATCTTCACCTGGCCCAACCATCGCATCGCCGTCATGGGCGGTCGCCAACTCGCCGGGGTCATGGACATCGTTGCGAGGAACGCGGCCGCCGGCCGCGGTGTCGAGGTCGACGAGGCCGAACTCGACCAGCGCAAGATGGCTCTCGAAGCTCAGATCGAGTCCGAGTCATCCGCTCTCTACTCGACGGGGCGCGTCTGGGATGACGGAATCATCCACCCGAACGACACCCGCCATGTGCTGACGATGGCTCTGTCGGTCACCCATTCAGCCGAGGTCCGCGGAGCCACCGAGTACGGGGTGTGGAGGCACTGATGGCGTCGCGAACCATCGATCGTCTGCTCATCGCGAACCGAGGGGAGATCGCTGTCCGGATCGCCCGGACCGCGCGCCGTCTCGGTATCTCGCCGATCGGGGTGCACTCCTCGGCCGATCGCGGGGCGTTGCACACCCGGTCGATGGACCGCTCGGTCTCCCTCGGTGGGTCGACTCCCGCCGAGTCATATCTACGAGTCGAGGCGGTCGTTGCCGCCGCCCTCGCGAACGGCTGCGATGCGGTGCATCCGGGCTACGGGTTCCTCGCCGAGAACCCCGCGGCCGCTCGCGCCGTCGAAGCGGCGGGCCTCATCTGGGTCGGTCCGACCCCGGAGCAGATCGAGTTGCTCGGCGACAAAATCGCGGCGAAGCGAGCCGCGGTCGCGGCTGGGGTGCCGACCACCATCGTCCACACCGTCGATCCGGCCGGTCCTCCTCCCGAGGGTGTCGCCATGCCCGCCCTCGTGAAGGCGGCAGCGGGAGGTGGGGGACGCGGAATGCGCGTGGTTCACCGGGCCGAGGATCTCGCCGGGGCGATCGAGTCGGCGGCTCGTGAGGCGCTCGCCGCGTTCGGGGATCCGACCGTCTTCATCGAGCCGTACATCGAGCACGGCCGCCATATCGAGGTGCAGATCATGGCGGACTCGCACGGGTCGGTGATCCACCTCGGTGAGCGCGACTGCTCGGTGCAGCGGCGCAACCAGAAGATCATCGAGGAGGCTCCGGCCCCCGGTCTCGACCCGACCATCCGTGATGCCCTCCGCTCGGGAGCGGTCGCTCTCGCCCGTCACGTCGGATACCGCGGGGCCGGCACCGTCGAGTTCCTCGTTGGAGCCGATGACACGGTCACCTTCTTGGAGGTGAACACCCGCCTGCAGGTCGAGCACCCGGTCACCGAGGCGATCACGGGACTCGACCTGGTGGAGATGCAACTCGCCGTAGCAGCGGGACACCCGCTCTCGGTCACCCAAGATGAGGTGCGCTTCGATGGTCACGCGATCGAGGCGCGGGTGGTCGCTGAGGACCCCGCCTCGGGCTGGCTGCCGTCCTCGGGTCGTATCGATCGGTTCACGATCGGTGATGGGGTGCGGGTCGACTCCGGGGTTGAGGCCGGGAGTGTCGTCACCACCGACTACGACTCGCTGCTCGCCAAGGTCATCTCCCACGGGCCGGACCGAGACACCGCTCGCCGACGATTGCGTGCGGCCCTGCGATCAGCCGAGGTCGAGGGCGTCCGCACCAATGTCGACATGCTCATCGCTCTCCTCGATGATGACGGCTTCGCCGCGGGTCGTCTCGACACCGGATTGCTCGCGCGCTCGCCTGCGATCCTGAATGGCGCGCGGCCCGCGGGCGAGGACCTGATCGCGCACCTCCTGGCCGTTGTCGCCTCCGTTGAGTCGGCGAACCGATCGACGGATCGTCACTGGGGTGGGGTCCCCTCGGGATGGCGGAACCTGCGCACCCGTGGGACCCGGGTCGTGATGGTGGAGGACGGCGGGTCGGAACCGATCGAACATCGCGTCGAGTACGAAATCGTCACTCGCTCCGGATGCGAGGACCACTGGCGGGTGCTGCTCGGCCAGTGGCCGGAGCCCGACGAGACCGGCGCGCTTCCGAACGACGACCGACCAGCGATCGAGTTGCGACGCGAGATTCGCGCCGGGACCGCTGACGGCGAGATCGTGTTCATCGAGGTCGACGGCCTCGCCCGGACCGTGACCGTGTCCGGTCAGGGAACCTCGAGGGTTGCCATCGATCCGACCGGTCGGACCCACTGGACGCTGCGACCGCGGTTCGTCGATCACGAGTCCGAGATGGTCGGGTCGGGTCCGGTCGCACCGCTTCCGGGAACGGTCATCGCCGTCGCCGTCGAGGCTGGACAGCACGTCGATGCCGACCAGGTCCTCATGGTGGTCGAGGCGATGAAGATGGAGCATCAGATCACCGCACCGGCCGCGGGGATTGTCGCCGAGGTGCGTTTCGGCGTCGGTGACCGGGTCGACATGGGCGACCTCCTCGTCCTGCTCGAGACCGGTGACTCAGCGTGAGTGATCCGATCCGCATCGCGAACTGTTCCGGGTTCTTCGGTGATCGGCTCTCGGCCGCGCGCGAGATGGTGGACGGAGGCCCAATCGATGTGCTCACCGGCGACTGGCTCGCCGAGCTGACCATGCTGATCCTCGCGAGGATTCGGGCCAAGCGCCCCGGCCGCGGCTTCGCCTCCACCTTCGTCACTCAGATGGAGGAGGTGATGGGTTCCTGCCTCGACCGCGGAATCACCGTCGTCTCCAATGCCGGGGGTCTCGATCCGGCCGGATGCGCTGAGCAGTTGGCCGAGGTCGCCGGACGGCTCGGTCTGTCACCGCGAATCGCCTACGTCGATGGCGACGATCTCCTGCCGCGCGCCGCCGAACTCATCGCCGCCGGTGACCTCGTCGCGTTCGGGCCCCACTCCGGTGGACTCGGCGACCCCGCCGCGCTCGTGTCAGCCAATGCGTATCTCGGCTGTTGGGGAATCGTCGAAGCCCTCGCCGCTGGGGCGGACATCGTCGTCACCGGACGGGTGACCGATGCCGCCGTGGTATGTGGTCCAGCGGCCCATCACCACGGGTGGCAACGAGATGACTTCGACGCTCTCGCCGGAGCCGTCGTCGCCGGCCACGTCATCGAGTGCTCCGCGCAGGCAACCGGTGGCAACTACTCCTTCTTCGAGGAGATCCCTGGCATCGAGCACCTCGGGTTCCCGTGGGCGGAGATCGCCGCCGATGGATCCTCGGTGATCGGCAAGCACGACGACACCGGGGGTGCCGTGACGGTCGGGACGATCACCAGTCAGATCCTCTATGAGATCGGCGGGCCGGACTACCTCGGCCCCGATGTCATCGCTCAGTTCGACACCATCGACCTCGACCAGGTCGCCGCCGATCGGGTTCGGATCTCCGGTGTTCGGGGGACCGCCCCGACGGGAAGGGTGAAGGTCGCGATGAACGAACTCGGCGGCTACCGCAACGACCTCGTGGTCGCCCTGACCGGTCTCGACGTCGAGGCCAAGGCTGAGGCGGCCCTCGCTGCGTTTTGGAACGCCTGCCCGAACGATCCGGCTGATTTCACGTCCTGCACGACTCGAATCGTGCGACGCGAGCACGACGATCCAATGTCGAACGAGGCGGCGACGGCTGAGCTCCGCATCTCGGTGAAGGACCCCGATGAGCGCCTCGTCGGTCGTGCCTTCTCCAACGCCATGGTCGAGACGGCGCTCGCCAGCATCCCCGGCATGTACCTGTTGAGCGGAGGTCCGTCCGCCGGCCAGCCCTACGGGGTGTATCGGCCGGCGCTCGTCCCAGCCGAGCTCGTCCCGCAGTACGTGCATATCGACGGACGGACCACCCTCGTCGACACCCCGTCAGGGTCTGGTGCTCTTCCCGAGCGGGCCGTCGACGCTGTTCTCTCGGCTCCTGCCTCGAGCGGTCCGACGAGGCCGGTTCCGCTCGGTCGCCTCATCGGGACCCGAAGCGGGTGACAAGGGCGGCGATGCCAACCTCGGGGTGTTCGCTCGCGAGGACGCCGCCTACTCGTGGGTGGTCGAGGAACTCACCATTCGGCGCCTGCGAGAACTGCTCCCCGAGATCGCCGATCTTCCCGTCGAACGGCACCTTCTTCCCCGACTCCGGGCGATGAACTTCGTGATCCGGGGTCTCCTCGAGGAGGGGGTCGCGGCATCGACGAGGAGCGATCCCCAGGCCAAGAGTCTGGGGGAGTGGCTCCGGGCCCGAGTTGTCGAGGCACCGGTCGACCTGATCGACTCCTGAGCCGATGAGCGCCTCTCAGCCCCTCGCGGGAATCCGGGTGATCGACCTGACCTCGGTCGTCATGGGTCCGCTCGGCACGCAGATGCTCGCCGACCTCGGAGCCGACGTGATCGCGATCGAGGCCGCCCTCGGCGACGCGAACCGGCATATGGGCACGGGCCCCCACCCGGAGCTCTCCGGCGTCGCGCTGAACTTGCTTCGGAACAAGCGATCGATCGTGCTCGACCTCCGCGACGAGGCGGGGTACGAGGCGCTCTTGCGACTCGTGTCGAGCGCCGATGTGTTCGTCACCAATCTCCGTCCGGGGTCGCGAGCGCGGGCGCGGATCACCCGTGATGATCTCGCCATCGCTCGACCCGACCTCGTGTGGTGCGCGGCCGCTGGCTACCCGGCGGACAGTGAGCGCGCCGACGACGCCGCCTACGACGACATCATCCAGGCCGCAGCCGGACTCGTCGACGTCGCCGAGCGGTCCGGTCTGCCGCCGGTGCTCTCGCCGACGCTGCTCGTCGACAAGGTCTGCGGCATGGCCCTCGCCCAGGCCGTCACGGCGGGATTGCTCCACCGCGAGCGCACCGGGGAGGGTTCGGAGACCGTGCTCGCCATGTACGACATCATCCGCGGGTTCCTCCTCGTCGAGCACGGGGCGGCCGCGATCGCCGAGCCGCCTCAGGGGCGAAGCGGCTATCCGCGGCTGCTCAGCCCCGAGCGACGTCCGCTTCGCACTTCCGACGGACTCGTTGTGATCCTCGCCTACGAGCGCCACCAATTCGAGGGGCTGATCACCATCGGTGGCCGCCTCGACATGCTCGAGGATCCACGCTTCCTCACGCGACTCGGTCGTCTCGACAACATCGACGAGCTCTACCGCGAGTACCAACGAATCGCCGAGGGCCACACGACCGCCTCCTTCCTCGAGGCCTGCGCGGCGCACGGCGTGCCCGCCTCGCGGGTGGAGACCCTCGACTCGATCGTCGATGGGCTCCCACTCGTCGACCACCCGGTGGCTGGGACCTATCGGCACACCCCACCGCTCGTTGGCGGGCCCGCTGTCGACGCCGCGCCGCGGCGTCCCGCCCCGTTGCTTGGTGAGCACGGCCGCGAGGTGCTCTCCGAGGTGGGTTACGACGACGCGCGGCTTGACGCCCTCGAGGAGGCCGGAGTGCTCGGTCGCTACCGTCGGGAATCATGAGCGCCGACTCCACCGCGCACGTACCGAGTAACGATCACCCCGGTCGCCCGCGCGAGGAGGTGCACGCGCTTCCGTCGTACCGACCGGGGCGCGACGCCGCCCAGGCCGAGCGCGACCACGGGATCACCGGTGCTGTGAAGCTCGCCTCTAACGAGATGCCCGAGCCGCCGATCCCGGCAGTGGTCGCGGCCGTCACAGCAGCCGCGAGTGGGGTGAACCGCTATGCCGACCATCGAGCAGGCGCGGTGCGCGCTGCGCTCGCCGATCGTCTCGGCGTGACCGCCGATCGGGTCACGGTCGGCAACGGCTCCTCCGGGGTGCTTCAGCAGATCTTCCAGACCTATGTGGCCCGCGGCGACCGGGTGCTCTATCCATGGCGTTCCTTCGAGGTGTATCCGATCTACACCCGGCTGTCGGGAGGTGAGTCCGTCACCGTTCCCCTCGACGATCGACTCCGAGTCGACGTCGACGGACTCATCGAGGCGCTCACTCCCGAGACGCGCCTTGTGGTGGTCGCCACACCGAACAACCCGACCGGCACGGCGACCTCGACCGCCGACCTCGCCCGGTTGGCCACGGCCGCTGGCCTCGGCACGATCCTGGTGGTCGATGAGGCCTACCGCGAGTTCGACGCCGACGGCGACGATGCGATCGACGACCTTCTCGATGATCACCCGAACGTCGTGGTGACGCGCACGCTCTCGAAAGCCCAGGGGCTCGCTGGAC
>RFQQ01000141.1 GCA_009924875.1 Actinomycetota bacterium
GTCGGTCACTCAGCCTTGTCGCGCAGCGCTTGCATTGACTGGCCGGCGCCCCAGTTGTGCTCCTCGAGCACCTTGAGGAAACCGACCAAGTTGCGATCGCGAATCCGCTCGAGTTCACGAATCGAGTGATGCCCGCTCTGGGCATCGGACTGATCGGCGATCGTGTCGATGAGTTCCTCGGTCAACTCTGGCGTGTCCATCAACTTGGTCCACGGCCACGAGAGCGCCTCGCCGAACTGAGCGATGAAGTGACGCATGCCGCCCACTCCACCGGCGATCCGATAGGTCTCGAAGAGGCCCATCTGGGCCCAGCGCAATCCGAACCCGTAGCGGATCGCGTCGTCGATCTCCTCGGTAGTCGCAACGCCGTCGTTCACGAGCCAGAGCGCCTCACGCCACACCGCTTCGAGGAACCGGTCGGCGATGTGGGCGGGAATCTCGCGGCGCACGTGGAGCGGATGCATCCCGATGCCGCGGTACCATGCCTTTGCTCGTTCGATGACCTCGTCGGTGGTCGCCGGGGATGCCACCACCTCAACGAGGGGCAGCAGATACACCGGGTTGAACGGGTGGCCGACGATGAGCCGTTCGGCGCGCTCCACTCCTTCGGCGAGTTCGCTCGGAGTGAACCCTGAGGTGGAGGAGGCAATGATCGCGCCCTCTGGTGCTGCTGCGTCGATGGCAGCGAGGGTTGAGTGCTTGATGTCGAGGCGCTCCGGAACGCTCTCCACCACCAACTCGGCCTGCTCGCAGGCCTCGGCGAGACTCGCGGCGAAGGTGACCGAACCACGACGGGCGGTGTCCACCCCGAGCGCGTCCCAGGCCGCGACGGCGTTAGCCGTCACTTCCTCGAAGATCTCTGGGGCGCTTGGTGAGGGGTCCGACACCGAGATGTCGACCCCGCGGAGGTGCAAGCGGCTGGCCCAGCCGGCGCCGATGACCCCGCAACCGACGATCGCGGCGCGGGAGGGGAGTGAGGCGGGGTCGTCGCTCACGAGTGCTTCGTCAACGACAGGTCGTCGCGCACCTCGGCGGCGCTCTTGATGCCGACGCCGAGACGTTCGAGGATCTCGACCGCGCGGGTCACGAGATCACCGTTGGTGGCCAACTGTCCCCGTCCGAGGTAGAGGTTGTCCTCGAGGCCGACGCGGATGTTGCCGCCGGCGATCGCGGCGAGCGCCACGTACTCCATCTGGCGGCGACCAAGGGAGAACGCGCTCCAGGTCCAATCGTCGGGAACGTTGTTCACCATCGCCATGAACGTGTTCACATCGGGCGGAGCGCCCCACGGCACGCCCATGCAGAGCTGCACCATCACCGGGGTGGCGATCAATCCCTCATCGACGAGCGACTTGGCTTGCCACAGGTGGCCGGTGTCGAACACCTCAACCTCGGCGCGAACACCGAGACCGGTGATTTGCCGGGCCATCTCGCGGAGCATCGCCGTCGAGTTCGTCATGATGTAGTCGCCCTCGCCGAAGTTCATCGTGCCGCAGTCGAGGGTGCAGATCTCCGGGCGAAGCGCCGCGATGTGCTCGAGACGCTCGGTGGCCCCGGCCATATCGGTGCCGACCTCGGCCAGGGGAAGCGGACGCTCAGCAGAGCCGAGGGTCAAGTCGCCACCCATGCCCGTCGTCAGGTTCAAGACA
>RFQQ01000142.1 GCA_009924875.1 Actinomycetota bacterium
ACCGGACACCGGGGGAGACCCCGTCGCGGTCGTCGATCAAGACGCGCACACCGGAGGCCTCGAGCCGCGAACCGAGTTCCTCGGCCGCGGCGCGCTGCGGACCGCCCTCCTTGCCAGCGATCACGAGGTGCACGTCGGCTGGGGCGACCTCCCGCGGCCAGCAGAGGCCGTCGTCGTCGCAGGTCGCCTCAGCGATCGCTGCGACCGCGCGTGACACCCCGATCCCGTAGGACCCCATCGTGACGGTCACCTGTTGCCCGTCGGCGTCGAGCACCTTCAGACCGAGCGCCTCGGCGTACTTCGTGCCGAGTTTGAAGATGTGTCCGATCTCGATGCCGCGAGCGATCTCGAGACCAGCACCACAGCGTGGACACGGATCGCCGTCGAGCACCTCGGCCGCCTCGATGGTGCCATCAGGGGTGAAGTCACGGCCGAGGGTGAGGTCGACCACGTGGCGGCCGGGCTCATCGGCACCGGTGACCCAGCGCGAGCCGACGGTGATGCGTGGATCGACGAGGAAACGGATGCCCGAGGAACGCTCGGTGCCGAGGGCGCCGGGCCCGATGTAGCCCTTCACGAGGCTCGGATAGGCGGCGAAGTCGGCTTCGCCGAACGGGTGGACCTCGGCGGGGGAGACCTGGGCTTCCACGCGTCTCAGGTCGACCTCGCGATCACCGGGCACGCCGATGGCGAGCGCCTCCGAGGTGCCATCCGGATGGTCAAGACGCACCACGATGTTCTTCAAGGTGTCAGAAGCGGTCCACGCCCGATCGTCGCGCGCGAGTTCTGGGACACCGTTGAGGTGATCGACCAGGGTGTCGATCGTCGGGGTGTCGGGAGTGTCGACGACCCGCGCTGACGGCGCCGCGGCCGGGTCGGAGGGCGAAGGAGTTTCGGTGGTGACGGCCTCGGTGTTGGCCGCGTAGTCGCACGCGGAGCAACGGACGAAGGTGTCCTCGCCGGCGTCGAGGGGAGCGAGGAACTCCTCGGAGTCCGAGCCTCCCATCGCACCCGACATCGCCGAGACAATCACGTAGGGGAGACCGAGACGGTCGAAGGTGGTGATGTAGGCGGCTCGGTGCATCGCATAGGAGCGGTCGAGCCCCTCGGAGTCGACGTCGAAGGAGTACGAGTCCTTCATCACGAACTCGCGGCCGCGGAGCAGGCCCGCTCTCGGCCGCGCCTCATCTCGGTACTTGGTCTGGATCTGGTAGATCGACAGTGGGAGATCGCGGTAGGACGAGAAGAGGTCCTTTACGACCAGGGTGAACATTTCCTCGTGGGTCGGCGCGAGCAGGAAGTCGTTGCCGCGGCGGTCGACGAGCCGGAAAAGGTTCGGTCCGTACTCGGTCCAGCGACCGGTCGCCTCGTAGGGCTCTTTGGGAAGCAGTGCGGGGAAGTGGACCTCTTGGCAGCCGGCCGCGTCCATCTCCTCGCGAACGATGCGTTCGACATTTCGGAACACGATCCAGCCGAGGGGCAGCCAAGTGAATCCGCCGGGGGCTGCCCGGCGCACCATTCCGGCTCGAACCATGAGTCGGTGCGAGGCAACCTCGGCGTCTGCGGGGTCCTCTCGCAACGTTCTCAGGAAGAGGTTCGACATGCGGAGCACCCGGGCACGA
>RFQQ01000143.1 GCA_009924875.1 Actinomycetota bacterium
GAAATCGGTCAGCGATCGGTGACCCGACTCGGTGACCAGAACCAGGTCCTCGATCCGCATGCCACCGGCTCCGACACGATAGAGCCCGGGCTCGACGGTCACCACGTCACCTACGGCCAGAATCGACTCGGTTCGCCGGCCGAGGAAGGGCTCCTCATGGATGTCGAGCCCGACCCCGTGGCCCGTCCCATGGGAGAACAGGTCGGCGAGGCCCTCCTCAGCGAGGACCTCTCGGCACGCGGCGTCGACATCACGGGTGCCCGCTCCGGCTCGGACCGCATCAAGTCCGGCCTGCTGGGCCCGCGCGAGGACCCGATACCAACGCTCCTGTTCCTCGGACGGCTGACCGACGATGAAGGTTCGAGTCATGTCGGAGTGGTAGCCGTCGAGCAACGCCCCGACGTCGATGACCACGGTGTCACCCTCGACGAGCACCCTCGATGTCGGGCGGTGATGCGCCATGGCCGCGTTCTCGGGACCCGAAGCGACGATCGTCTCGTAGCTCGGTCCATCGGCACCATGAGCGCGCATGGCCGCCTCGAGCTCATCGCGGATGTCACGCTCACTGACCCCGGCCTCGATACGCGAACCAGCGAGGGCGACCGACGCGATCCGGGCCGCTTCGGTGATGCGGGCGATCTCGGCGGCGTCCTTGCGTCGACGCAGACCGGTCACCACTGAATCGATCGGAACGAGTTCATCGATGTCCCGATGGGCCGACCACTCAGCGTGAGTCCACACGGTCGACTCGAAACCGACCCGACCCGGTCCTGAGCAGAGCGCGTCGACCCGTTTGCGCTGCTCGACCACCGTCGTCGCCATCTCCACCTCATCGACACCGGCGCCGCTCGCGGCGATCTGCTGCTCCGCTTGGGCGACGTATCGACCGTCGGTCACGAGCACCACCTGATCGCCGGTCACCACCAGATCGCCGTTTGATCCGGTGAAGCCGCTCAGCCAACGTCGGCTGCTGGCCCCCGAGACGACCGCGCGCTCGATGCCATGGCCCGCGAGCGACTCGCGGAGTCGTGCGATCCGTCCGGCGGCTGAGAGCGGTGGGAGCGTCGTGCTCACGCGAGTCTCGCGGCCACTGCCCGAACCGCGAGCTCGTAGCCATCTCCGCCGAAGCCCATGATGCTCCCAGTCGCGACTGGGGCGACCACCGAGGTTCGACGCCACGGCTCCCGCGCGTCCGGGTTCGACAGGTGGAGTTCGACCACCGGGCCGTCGAAGGCGGCGAGCGCGTCGTGCAAGGCCCAGGAGTAGTGGGTGAACGCGCCCGGATTCACGATGATCGCCGCGCAGCGTCCGCGCGCAGCATGAACCGCCTCGACGAGTTCATGCTCAGCGTTCGATTGAAGGTCCTCGATCTCGATGCCGAACTCGGCCGCCGTCGACCGAGCCCGACCGACATGGTCGGCGAGGGTCGCCGTGCCGTAGACCTCGGGCTCGCGGTCACCGAGGAGGTTCAGATTCGGTCCGTGGAGGAGCAGGACGGTTCGGCTCACGAAGGGCACGGTACCGCCCCCGATCCATCCGATACAGCACATGGGGGCGCAACGGGTCTCCGAGCGCGATCGCCGGATGGTCGAAGTC
>RFQQ01000144.1 GCA_009924875.1 Actinomycetota bacterium
TCGCCGCCGGCCGTCACCCGCACGTCTGCTTGGTGCACGTAGAGCGGGAAGAGGGTGATGCCCCGGCAGACGAGGGGGAATCCGATGGATGCGTGTTCGAGGGTGGTGATCATGTAGTGGGCTCCTGTTCGTCGTTGAGGTCGTGATTGGGTGATCTGCGGGTCGGCGGGCGACCCGCAGATCGTCAGCCAGCGAGGCCGAGGTTGATCTCGGCCCGCCAGATGCGCGAGATGATCCACCGGGTATCGACCGGGTGCTGATCGAGCCATTGCTCGACCTCGAGTCGCGCGATCGCGGCGTCGAGCGTCGACGCACCCTGAGTTCGGTGCCACTGCTCGATGGCGTCGCCCGCATAGATCATGGCGGCGATCGGGCGGGCGCTGCGGATGCTCTCGAGCGCTTCGATGGCTGGCATGCCGAGAGCGACGAGGACGGCGAAGGTCATCGACGGCGCGCGGTTGACCCCCATATGGCAGTGGATCAGGATCCGCGCCTCGGGGTCGGCAAGTATCGCCTGGGCGGTCTCAATCCCGCGCTGGTACCACTCGCCGGGACGGTCGCGACCGTCGTCGTCAGTGCCGAGCGGGATATACGTGGCATCGGGGAGCAGACGGGCGAGACGATTCTGCTCGAAGGTGGTGTCGGCCTCGTCGCGGAGGTCGATGATGTGGGTGATCCCAGCCTCGCGCCAGACCGACGCGGTCGCGGCGGCATCAGCTGAGGCGTCGGGAAGATCGCCGGAGACCGCGATCTGCGGGTGGGCCCAGCAGAGCCGGCGCCACCAGCGCTCAGGACGCTCCGGACGGAGGTTGTGGGTGGTGATGTGCGTGGGTCGGTCTGTCATACGGTCTCCTCTCGGTCGGTGGGCTGGGCGGGCGATCTCTCGCCCTTACCTGAACGACGGCCCGGGGCCGAGATGTGACAAAGCGCAGGTCGCAGGTGATTTCAGGAGGCTTCGAGGGCCCATCGGACCTGATCCGCCAGGCTGGGGCGGCGCTGCACGAAGATGCGTCGCTCGGCGTAGGCGAGAGCTCGGTTCGCTCGTGCCTCATCACCGAGATCGCTCCAAGCCCTCGCGCAGGCCTTCCAGACCTCGATCGACTCGTCGCCTCTCATCTCGAGTTCAACGGCTTCCCGACCGAGCGCCACGGCATCGATCACCTGCTCCACGGAACCCATCGGAACGGGCGCATCCGCGGAGGTGTCTCCGACGGTCTCGACGATCAGTTCGTCGGCATCGAGACCGAGCGGTACGAGCGCCTCGGCGCGCCAACCCTTCGTACGACCGGTCGAGACGGGCGTGATCGGAACGAGGGCAAGCAGGCCAAGACCCCCGCTCCCGTCGAGGATGCGACACCATCGATGCGCGGTCGGCTCCTCGCTCGTCACGAGGACTCGCCCCTCACCGACAAACCTGACATGAGGACCACGTGGCTCCGCGCTCTCGAAGAGGTCGTCGTCGCGGTGACGGCGTTCGCCGAAAAACGTCGCGCGTTCCGGCCGCGCCATCGCGTTTGCGACTTGGCTGAAGTCGGGCGCAGACGCGACCAGATCCTCGTGTCGCTCGGGCATCGGGGCGATGCGCTCGAG
>RFQQ01000145.1 GCA_009924875.1 Actinomycetota bacterium
GCCTGAACGATCTCGTTCACCAGCGCCGTCAACTCATCCACCTCGGCGCGCATGGCGGCCACCATCTCTCGACGGTCAGACTCATCGAGTTCGGCGTAACGGTCGAGCACATCCAGGTTGGTCCGAATACTCGTCAGCGGGGTCCGAAGTTCGTGCCCGGCGTCTTGAACGAGCCTCGCTTGGTCAGCTCGAGACCGAGAGAGCGCTGCGATCATCCGGCTGAACGCATCCGACAAGCGCCCCACCTCGTCGCGGCTCCGGCGATCCGGCAGATCGATATCGAGCCTGCCGGTCTCCTCCACTGTGGCGGCCGCCTCGGTGAGACGCCGTAGCGGCCTCGTCATTCGGCCGGTCACCGCAGCGCCAATCGCCCCCGCGAGGACGGTTACCACCGCGACGAGGGCGATGGTGCGCTCACGCAACCGGTCAAGAACCCGTTCGGTCTCCCTCAGATCGCGTCCCACCTGCACAAGGCCGCCGTCGAGCCCGACGAAGAGCACCCGGAACCGTTCGCGGTCGAGATCGACATCGGCGAGGATCGTTCGGCCAGGGCGAAGCGTCAGCAACTCGGGAGTGACCCGAAGCTCACGCGGGAAGGTCGACTGGAGGACGGTGCCGTCGGTTCGTGTCACCTGCACGTCGAGACCGTCGAACGGTCCACGTTCAGGGAAGCGCTCGTTAATGCGACGACTGAGCACAACCTGAGTTGCCTCAACCAACGACTCGTCGACAGCCTCGAAGAGTCGGTCCGAGGTGAGTCGATACGAGACGACACCGACACCGATCGAGGCCACCGAAGTGACCAGCGCGAGCGTGAGAGCAACTCGGAGCCGGAGGCTCACGATGCCTCCACGCGCGCCGTATAGCCAACGCCTCGGACGGTGTGGATGAGGCGTGGCGCTCCACCCTCCTCGGTCTTGCGACGGAGATAGCCGATGTAGACCGCGAGGTTTTTCGAATCTGGTCCGAAGTCGTAGTTCCAGATTCGCTCGTAAACGTGTGATCGAGAACGATCCCCGCGTTACGAACCAGCAGTTCGAGGAGATCGAACTCGGTCTTGGAGAGTTCGAGGTGCCGGCCACCCCGCGACACCGTCCGGCCCGAAGGCTCGACCACCAGATCACCAAGTTCCAGCCGCGCGCTCGAAGACGACGGGTGAGCGCGCGAAGTCGCGCAAAGAGCTCGCCAAGGTCGAACGGCTTCGTCACGTAGTCATCGGCGCCGGCATCGAGCCCGGCGACGCGGTCGCTTGGCTCGGTTCTCGCCGTGAGCATGAGTATCGGCAGTGCGCTCCCTTCCGAGCGGAGCACGCGGCACACGGTGAGGCCATCGACCGCCGGCATCGATACGTCGAGCACCGCGATATCGGGGGAATCAGCGCGAACCGATTCGAGCGCCGGACGACCTCGTACCCCTCGAGTCGCATCGCGCGGGCGAGTGACTCGCGGACCGCTCGGTCGTCCTCGGCGATGAGCACTTTCACGTGATGAGTACACCAGATC
>RFQQ01000146.1 GCA_009924875.1 Actinomycetota bacterium
ATGCTGTCGCGCTCGATCGAGCGACGGGCCTCGGAGCGATGACCAGCGAGCGGCTGATCGCCGGGGTGACCGCCGCCCTCGACGGGGTCGACTGAGCTCAGTCGGCGAGTTCGACAATCACCGGAGCGTGATCGCTCGGTGACTCGCCCTTGCGGGCGTTGCGGTCGACGACACTCCATCGACAGCGCTTGGCCACGCTCGCGGTGCCGAGGCTGAGGTCGATGCGCATGCCGTGCCCCTTGTGGAACGAGCCGGAGCGGTAGTCCCACCATGAGTAGAGCCCGTCGGCCGTGTGGTGCCCTCGGAAGAGATCGGTGAGTCCCCAGTCGGCGAGGGCGGCGAGTCGGTCGCGTTCGGCGGGCGTGACATGGGTGCCGCCATCGAGCATGGCGGGGTCGAACACGTCGGCGTCGGTGGGGGCGATATTGAAGTCACCGGTGACGACGACGTCGGCAGAGGGCGAGGTGTCGCGTTCGAGGTGTGCGACGAGTCGGTCGAGCCAGTCGAGTTTGTACTCGTAATGGGGATCGTCGACGGCGCGCCCGTTGGGCACGTACACGCTCGAGACGCGGACGCCCGCACAGGTGGCGGTGATGATGCGCGCCTCGGTGTCAGGTTCGATCCCGTCGGCGAAGTTGGCGACGACGTCGTCGAGGCCGACGCGGGAGATGATGGCAACACCGTTCCAGCGACCCTGTCCGAAGTGGGCGCCGGTGTAGCCGAGCTCCTCGAAGTGGAGGGCGGGGAAGGCCTCGTCAGCCATCTTCGTCTCCTGAAGGCAGAGGACCTCAGGGCGGACCTCCTCGATCCACTCGGTCACCCGGGGCAGGCGGGCTTTCAGCGAGTTGACGTTCCAGGTGACGATTCGCATGGGTTCAGTCTCTCAGGCCGTACCCGCGGCGACCTTCTTGACCGCTGGCTTCTTGGTGGCGGCCTTCTTGGGTGCCGCCTTCTTCGCTGCGGCCTTCTTTGGCTCCGCCCTCTTTGGCGCTGCCTTCGTCGCTACAGACTTCTTCGCTACGGCCTTCTTTGGTGCCGATGCCGTCGAGCCGGTTGGCTTCGTCGCGGCGGACTTCGGTGCTGCTTTCTTCGGCGCTGCCTTCTTTGCCGCCGCCGTGCTCGCCACTGCCTTCTTTGGCGCCGCCTTCTTCGGCGCACCCTTCTTCGGAGCTGCCTTCTTCGCCGAATCCTGCAGCGGAGCGGCATCGACCATGCCGGGCAGCCCGGCGTCGATGCTGCGGCGGGCAGGAACGAATCCGGCAATCACCACGGTGGCGCTCTCCCCCATCTTCATGACCTTGCGCGCGCTCGGAGGTGGCGGATCGGCCATGAGTCGAAGCGGGACGTACACCCGGACGTCGTCGACCCGAAGGTAGGCACCGTGGGAGGAGTAGGCCTCGACGACCCCGGTGCAACTGGTGCCCACGGGGTGACGCTCGACGAAGTCGAGGAACGGGACGAGTTCGTTGACCGTCGCCGCTCCGGGTGGAGGGGTCTTCGG
>RFQQ01000147.1 GCA_009924875.1 Actinomycetota bacterium
TCCTTCGGCATGCCGGGCATCATCCCGAGCACACCCGAGAGCGGCCCCATCTTCTTCAGGGCTTGCATCTGCTCGAGGAAGTCATCGAAGGTGAACTCGCCCTCCATGAGACGGGCGGCGGCCTGCTCAGCCTGATCCGCTTCGAAGGCCTGCTCGGCCTGCTCGATCAGGGTGAGGATGTCGCCCATTCCGAGGATCCGACCGGCCATGCGATCCGGATGGAACTGCTCGAAAGCGTCAAGTTTCTCGCCGGTTGAGGCGAAGGCGATCGGTCGTCCGATGACCTCCTTCACCGACAGCGCGGCGCCTCCTCGGGCGTCACCGTCGAGTTTGGAGAGGATGACGCCGTCGATCGCGAGGGTCTCGTGGAACGCGGCGGCGGTCTGGACCGCGTCCTGACCGGTCATCGCGTCAATGACGAGGAAGGTGTGCTCGGGTTGGACCGCCTCGGAGATCCGCCGGACCTGATCCATCATCTCGGTGTCGATCGACAGACGGCCGGCGGTGTCGACAATCACGACGTCGCGACCGAGTCGCCGGGCTTCATCGATGCCATCGGCGGCGACGCGAACGGGGTCGGCCGGGGCCGAGTAGACCGGCACATCGATCTGAGCGCCGAGCGTCCGCAACTGCTCCACCGCGGCGGGCCGCTGAAGGTCAGCGCCGACGAGCAGCGGTTGGCGGCCTTGGGCCCGGAACCAGGATGCGAGCTTCGCCGAGTTGGTCGTCTTACCCGACCCCTGAAGACCGGCCATGAGCACCACGGTCGGAGGCTTGGAGGCGTAGGTGATGGGGAGGGTCTCGCCGCCGAGAATTCGGATCAGTTCGTCGTGAACCGCTTTGACGACCTGCTGGCCAGGGTCGAGCGCCTTCGATCGCGTCGCCCCGATGGCGTGCTCGCGGATGCGATTCGTGACCGCCCGTACGACACCGACGTTCACGTCGGCTTCGAGGAGCGCGGTGCGGATCTCCCGCATCACCTCATCGACATCGGCCTCGGTCAGGCGACCCTTGCTGCGGAGGCGCCGGGTAATCCCCTCGAGGCGACCGGACAGGGTGTCGAACATCGCTCTGAGGTTAGCGGTGCGCCATCAAGGCGACCCGGGCCGTCATCCGGGCAGAACTTGGACGACCGCGTCGTCCTCGATGTCGATGTTCACGCGGTCGTCGCGGTAGTCCATCGTCATCGGGAAACCCTCACCGTCGATGGAGGCGATGCGCACCTCAATGTCGAGGTCGGCGGCGAGGGCCGTGAACTCGTCGAGCGGCATCGGCGCCGCAGCCTCGAAGCCGGCGAGGAGACGCTCGACGCGTTCCTCGGCTGATGCGGTGTCGATTTCGGTACCCGGCTCCACGGGCACAGGCTCCACCGGCATCGGCTCGACTGGCATCGGTTCGATCGAGACTGGGATCTCCTCGACCAGGTACTCCTCGGTCACGGCGGGGACCGTGT
>RFQQ01000148.1 GCA_009924875.1 Actinomycetota bacterium
GAGGGCACGTTCTGCGCGGGTGCCGATCTGAAGGCGATCTCCACAGGTGCCGGTAACCGCATCGAAGCCGACATGTCACTTCCCGGTCCTATGGGTCCGACCCGGATGGTGCTGTCGAAGCCAACGATCGCGGCGGTCGAGGGCCACGCGGTGGCAGGCGGCCTGGAACTCGCCATGTTCTGTGATCTCCGAGTCGCTGCCCGTGACGCCACGTTCGGCGTCTACTGCCGTCGCTGGGGCGTCCCCCTCATCGATGGCGGCACGGTCAGGCTCTCGAGGATGCTCGGCCATAGCCATGCCCTTGACCTGATCCTGACCGGACGAGGCGTGTCGGGTGATGAGGCTCGCATGATGGGCCTCGCGAACCGACTCTGCGAGCCCGGGGAGGCACTCGCGACCGCACTCGAACTCGCGGAGTCGCTCGCCGGGTTCCCGCAGATGTGCATGAACGCCGACCGACGGTCGTCGTACGAGCAGTGGGACCTCCCCTTCGACGAGGCCCTCGCCAACGAGACGGCCGGAGGCCTTGAGGTGGTGCGCTCAGGCGAGACCCGCGAGGGCGCCTCGCGGTTCGCGGACGGCGCCGGACGCCACGGCACCTTCGACTAACACGACGACTCGGTTCACCCGACGCAGGCGAGACCCTGCTCGACGATGTCGGCGAGGCGGGCCACACCGATTCCCGACACCCGCACGAGATCCTCGACCGACGAGAACGGCCGCAACGACACGATCCCCGCAGCGCGCGACGGCCCGATGTGAATGATCGTGTCGAGTTCCGCGAGCGTTGCCGTGTTCACATCGACGCAGGACCCTGCAGACGCGGCCTCGGACGTTTCAGTGCTGCTCCCCGGAGGCGACGCGCTCGTCGGCGCCACCGTCACCACCGAAATCGAGCTAACCGGCACGACACCGATACTCACCTGATCCGACCCGCCGCAGGCTCCGAGCATTTCGGCGATCGCCTCGTATTCGGCCGGGTCGACACGCAGGCCATAAGCGGCTTTCACTTGGGCGGTGATGGTCGCCGTCACACACCAGGCGGATCGAACCGGACGCCACTCCGCGAGATCGAGGGCCGCCTTGCTCGCGTTGCTCGAACTAGAGACGGCGACGAGGTGCGCAGGATCGTTCGCGAAGGCCCGCCTCGTCGCCTCGTCCCAGGCCCACGCCCCCGACTCCCATGCCTCAGCGAGAGCCACAACATGGTCGATCTGCATCTCGACCGGGGCACCGGAGTACGACACGCCGTCGTAGATCGAGTACCAGTCACCCTCCACGATCACGCAGGAGTCGAAGAGGTCGACCTGGGGGAACCCGATCGCCTGGCGCGCGAGGGTGTCCTGACGGGCGTCGCAACCGCTCCCGTCGATGTCTCGCCAATGTGAGAACAACGACCGGTCATACCCGCTACGTGGATCCTCCGAAGCGACGGTGAGC
>RFQQ01000149.1 GCA_009924875.1 Actinomycetota bacterium
CGGTGAGCGCAACGGCATCTACATCATCGATCTCGATCAGACGCTGAGCCGCGTCGAGACCGCGTACAACTTCGTCCGCGAGATGGCTGCCGATGGCGGCACCATCCTTTTCGTCGGCACGAAGAAGCAGGCTCAGGACCCGGTTCGCGAGGCCGCTGATCGCTGCAATATGCCGTATGTGAACGAGCGTTGGCTCGGCGGCATGCTCACCAACTTCGGCACCATCTCCAAGCGCGTCAGCAAGATGCTCGAGCTCGAGCGCCAGAAGGAGATCGGCGAGTTCGAGGTGATGATCAAGAAGGAGGCGCTGCTCCTTGATCGTGAGCTCACGAAGTTGCAGCGCAACCTCGGTGGTCTCCGTTCGATGACGAAGGCCCCGGATGCGATCTTCGTGCTCGACACCAAGAAGGAGCACATCGCGGTGACCGAGGCGAACAAGCTCGGCATTCCCGTGGTCGCCGTGGTGGACACCAACGTCGATCCCGATTCGATTCAGTATCCGATCCCCGGTAACGACGACGCGATCCGCGCCAACTCGCTGTTCGCGAACGTGATCGCCGAAGCGGTGCTCGAGGGCGCCTACGTGGCCTCGCGTCGCCCGTCGGCGGCTCCGGTCATCCCGGCCCCGCCGCAGCGCAGCCCCGAGGAGGAGGCGGCGTTCGCTCAGGCGCAGGCCGAGGCGCGCGCCGCTGCTGCGAAGGCGCAGGCTGAGCGTGAGGCGCGTCTCGCCGCGAAGAGCGAGGCTCCGGCCGAAGTTGCTGAGCCCGTTGCTGAGCCGGCCGCCGAGCCCGCTGCTGCCGAGGCGTCCGATGAGGCCGCTGCTGCTGAGACGTCCGACGAGAGCTGAGAGGGGTCGGACATGTCGTTCACCGCACAAGATGTGAAGGCGCTTCGCGAGTCGACTGGCGCCGGCATGATGGATTGCAAGAAGGCCCTCGAGGAGACCGGTGGTGACCTTGAGGCGGCGAAGCAGTTCCTTCGCGAGAAGGGTCTCGCCGCGAGCGCGAAGCGCGACGATCGCGAGAACAACCAGGGTGTTGTCGCGATCTCGGTGTCGGGCGGCTCGGGTGCGATCGTCCAGTTGAAGTCCGAGACCGATTTCGTGGCTGGTAGCGACCAGTTCAAGGCGGAGGCTGACGCCCTCGTCTCGCTGGTGCTCGCCGATGGGCCTGAGGCGGTCGCGGCGCGCAACGATCAGCTCGAGGAGTTGAAGATCCTCCTCAAGGAGAAGATCGAACTCGGTGAGGTCGTGCGCATGCAGGCCGCCGACGGCAATGTGCTCGGCCACTACGAGCACATCCAGGGAGGCCGCGGTGTCAACGCGGTGCTCGTCGAGATGTCGGGTGCCAGCGATGAGATGGCTCACGATGTCGCGGTGCACATCGCTTTCGCTCGTCCGCGGTATCTGCGT
>RFQQ01000150.1 GCA_009924875.1 Actinomycetota bacterium
CTTCGACCGTAGCGATCCAGGGCCGACTACTGGTTGATCGCCCGCAGCCGCTCCCAGCGCGGGAGCACGGTTTCGGCGATGACGCTCGGTCGGTGCGCCCCATCGGCCAGTGCCCACTCCCCCCACAGCGCGCGGCCAACCATGAACCCCGAGCATCCCGCTTCGGTCGACACCCGAACCTGATCGAGGAACAGGTCGAAGTCCCCACCGCCGGAGAGCAACGCCCACGGCATCGAGCACCGCTCGGTCACTTGGCGGCAGCCATCACGCCAAACCGCACGATCGGCCACCACGAGCGGATCGACCGGGAACGGCAACTTGAGCAAGTCGGGTCCGAGAGCGGCGAACCGCTCAGCCGTCTCGAGCACGACCCGCAGCCGATCGTCAGGGGACGCGAGACCGAAGAACAGCGGCTCCATCACCAGCGCGATACCGACCTCACGACACTCGGCCAATAGCTCAGCCGCGACGCGTTCCTGCTCGGTTGCCATCGGATGGTCGGGATGGAAGGGCAAAAGCACCTTCGCGCACGACGCTCCTGCGGCGGCCGCAGCCGCCACCGACCAACCCTCAAGCACCTTCGTCGGTCCGGCACCCGGGTCATCGAGATAGCCCTGTGCCTCGAGTGCGGCGAAGAACCCGACTCCCGGGGCGAGTGCTCCCGCGTCGATCACCTGCGGGATCGAGTACTCGGGCTCGAGCATCACCCCGGTGGCGAACGGAGAAACCGCCCTGACCAACTCGATCTTCATGGCCGTGATCTCGTCAGCGCTCACGCTTCGGCCGGTCCCACCTCCGGCCGTCGCACCGCGGGCAAGGAACTGCCGCAGGGAATCTCGGTGGTCAATCGCGAGCACCCGGAAACGACCGGACTCATCGCGCAGATCGTCGAGGCCCGTCACGACCGCACCGCTCGCTGCCGGTGGTTGGTCACGTTGTCGGAACGATCGGCAGGGACCATTCCCCCGCCGTCCAGTCCGCTTCGATCCAGGTGTGCTCGGCGGCGAAACACGGCGGAGTCGACCGTTCCTCGCCGATGAGATCTCCCGCGAGGTAGTTGAGGAAGTACATATTCGCGCCCGGGCAGGCCACCGAGGTGTGGTACCCAGCCGGCACCGTCACCAGCCCGCGGTCGTGCACCACGAACGTCTCGTCAAAGGCCCCGTCACGCCAGTTGCGGTGCATCGCGTATCCCTCCGGCCGATCGAGTCGGAACCAGTAGGTCTCCTCGAGGTAGGGCGAACCGTCGTGCCCGTCATGGCAATGCGGAGGCCATCCCGACCACGTGCCGCGAGGCACGTACACCTGATACAGGATCAGACGCTCGGCATCGATGGGAGGAGCGACGGTGTGGATCACCTGCCGGTGGGCCTGCCCACCACCGCGGATCTCCGAGCGCATCTCCGACGGC
>RFQQ01000016.1 GCA_009924875.1 Actinomycetota bacterium
GCCACGGGGACCCGAACGCGACATCCTGGAGGAGTTCGCTGAGCAGCGCTCCCGTCCGACCTACGCGGAGGTCGAGGTCGAGACCGGGCTCGTCGTGGAGGATCGCGCGAGCGGCTTCGTTGGTGATGTCGTGCGGTGGTCGCATGAGGGGGTGACCCTGCGTGACCGCAAGCAGCATCTCCGGCACTTCTCGTGGAAGCCGGGTGGGTTCCTTCTCGAGGGTCGCCCGGTGACGCTCGTCCGACCGAGAGCCGCACCAAGCGCGTCGCAGCGCAGGTCGGCGGCCGGGGGCGTGCTGTCCGAGCCCGGACGGGCGCGGGTCGCGCAGCCACATCGCATCTGGGTGGAGGGACGCCATGACGCGGACCTGCTCGAACATGTCTGGGGCGATGAGTTGAGAGAGTTGGCCGTCGTCGTCGAGCCGCTCCACGGCGCCGATGATCTTGCCGCCGCCGTGGCCGAGTTCGAACCGGGCGCAGGCCGTCGGCTCGGGGTGCTCCTCGACCATCTCGTACCAGGTTCGAAGGAGAGCCGAATCGCCGACTCGGTGAACGATCCGAACGTTCTCGTGACCGGCCATCCGTTCGTCGACGTCTGGGCTGGGATCCGTCCTCGGGTCATCGGCCGCGAGGCCTGGCCGGAGGTGCCACTCGGCACCCCGTGGAAGGAGGGGGTCTGCTCGGCCCTCGGAGAGTCCCTCGAGGGATTCTGGGCGCGGCTGATCGGACGTGTCGGATCATTCGCCGATCTCGAGCCCGAACTCGTTGGGGCTGTTGAGCAACTCATCGATTTCGTCGCCTCGCCGGCCGCTGGCGACTGAGCGACGGCTCTGCCAGAACGTCGAAGGGCCCGGCCCACGCTCGGTGGACCGGGCCCTTCGGGACGAAGTGATCAGACGAAGGCGGAGGCGAAGACGAGCGCCACGATGGTCATCACCTTGATGAGGATGTTCATCGCGGGGCCCGAGGTGTCCTTGAACGGGTCACCGACGGTGTCACCGACGACAGCGGCCTTGTGCGGGTCGGAGCCCTTGCCACCGTGGTTGCCGGCTTCGATGTACTTCTTCGCGTTGTCCCAGGCGCCACCGGCGTTCGCCATGAAGATGGCGATCGCGAAGCCGGAAACGAGCACACCAGCCAAGAGACCGCCGAGCGCGTTCACCGAGATGAACCCGACCACGAGCGGCACGATGACGGCGAGTCCGCCGGGCACGAGCATCTCGCGCAGCGAGGCCTCCGTGGAGATCGCGACGCAGCGCGCCGAATCGGGGATCGCTCCCTCGGCACCCTCGCGCAGACCCGGGATCTCCCGGAACTGACGACGCACCTCCTCGATCATCTTGTTCGCGGCGCGACCGACAGCGTCGATCGTGAGCGCGGCGAAGAGGAACGGCAGACCGGCGCCGATGAAGAGGCCGATGAAGGCATCTACCTCGCCGACGTTCAGGTCGAGCTCGCCGCCAGCCGCGGCGATCGCGTACTCGAAGCTCTTGAAGAGCGCGAGGGCGGTGAGCGCGGCGGAGCCGACGGCGAAGCCCTTGGCGATGGCAGCCGTGGTGTTGCCGAGCGAGTCGAGGGCATCGGTGACCTTGCGGACCGAGGGGTCGAGGTGGGCCATCTCGGCGATGCCGCCGGCATTGTCGGAGATCGGGCCGTAGGCGTCGACCGAGACCACGACTCCGGTGGTCGCGAGCATGCCGATCGCGGCGACGGCGATGCCGTAGATGCCACCCGGGATGACGTCCTCACCGAAGGCCTGATCGCCACCCCACCAGGCGACGAGCACGCCGATCAGGATGAGGCCGACCGAGGCGGCCACCGAGACCATGCCGGTGGAGACGCCGGAGAGCACCGTGGTCGCCGGTCCGGTCTCGGACTGCTTGGCGATCTTCTTGACCGGGTTGAAGGCGTCGGAGGTGTAGAACTCGGCGGTCTTGCCGAGGGCCCAGCCGACGATCAGTCCGCCGATGACGGCGACCGCGATTCCCCAGGGCTTCTGGTCGTCACCGTCGAACACGAGGTAGGCGACGATGAAGGTGGCGACGATGGTGAGACCCATCGCGATGTTGGTGCCCATGTGGAGGGCCTTGGAGAGGGCGTGGCTGTCGGTGGAGTCGCCGGCGCGCACGAAGAAGGATCCGACGATCGAGGCGAGCATGCCGACGAAGGCGATCGCCATCGGGAAGACGAGGTAGCCGACGTTGTCGCCGATGTCGGTGGCGCCAATGCCGGCGGCGAAGGCGATGAGGGAGACCGGGGCGATGATCGAACCGGCGTACGACTCGAAGAGGTCGGCGCCCATGCCGGCGACGTCACCGACGTTGTCACCGACGTTGTCGGCGATGGTGGCCGGGTTGCGCGGGTCATCCTCGGGGATGCCGGCCTCGACCTTGCCGACCAGGTCGGCGCCGACGTCGGCGGCCTTGGTGTAGATGCCGCCGCCGACGCGGGAGAAGAGCGCGATGGAGGACCCACCGAGACCGAAGGCGGTAACGATCTCAAAGGCCTTATCGACCTGGAGCCACTCGACGAAGAGGAGGTAGACGAACATGAGTCCGAGGAGGGCGAGACCGGCAACGGTGAAGCCCATGACGGCGCCGCCGCGGAACGCGATCGGCAGGGCCTTGCCCGGTCCCTCCTTGGCGGCCTCGGCGGTGCGGGCGTTCGCCATCGTGGCGACGGTCATGCCGACGTAGCCGGCTCCGGCGGAGAGCACGGCGCCGAGCAGATACGAGATCGCCGCGAGTGGGGCGATGATGATCGCGAGGAGGATCGCAAGCGCGACCACGAAGACGGCGACCCAGGAGTACTCCTTGTAGAGGAAGGCGCGGGCGCCCTTCTGGATCTCGGTCATGAGGAAGACCATGCGGTCATCCCCGGGGGAGGCGGCGGCTACCGCCCGGTAGTAGTAGGCGGCGAGCGCGAGTCCGAGGATCGCGGACGCAGCGGCGAGGTAGGGGATCATGTCCACGGTGTGAGGGGGCGTGGGTCTGGGCGCGACCGGATCGGCCGTCCCGTTGAGTGACCCAATGATGCTAGGCGCCGGCCACGGTCTCCAACCCGGACACTGCCGGAGTTCCCGGCCGGTCGACCCGGCCGTAGGAGGTGGTGCGCTGGGCGAGGCGTCGTCCGAGCGGGGAGATGAGGTCGTCGAAGGCGGCGTGATCCATGGCTTGGCCGTGGCTCGCCCCGGCGGCGCGCGAGATGTTCTCGTCCATCAAGGTGCCTCCGAGGTCGTTGCAGCCGGCCCGGAGGAGCTGTCGCGCGGCGGTGCGGCCGATCTTCACCCACGAGAGCTGGATGTTGTCGATGACACCTCGGTAGGCGATCCGGGCGACGGCGTGCACGAGGAGGGTCTCACGGAAGGTTGGCCCGCGGCGGGATCGGCGCTGGAGGTAGATCGGTGACGCCATGTGAACGAAGGGCAGGCCGACGAACTCGGTGAATCCGCCGGTGGCGCGGGCGAGATCACGGGTGCGCACGATGTGACGGGCCCACGACTCGGGGTGCTCGACCGCGCCGAACATCATGGTGACGTTGGAGTGAAGTCCGACCTCGTGGGCGGCGGCGTGACAGTCGAGCCATTCGTCGGTGGTGATCTTGTCGGGGCAGAGGATCTCCCGGACTGGGTCGTCGAGGATCTCTGCCGCGGTGCCAGGCAGGGAGGAGAGGCCGGCGTCGCGGAGTCGTCCGAGGTAGGTGACGAGGTCCTCGCCGAGCCTTCGCGCCCCCTCGGTCACCTCGAGGGCGGTGAAGCCGTGGATGTGCAAGCTGGGCGCCGCCTCGCGAACGGCACGGGTGACGTCGATGTAGTAATCGCCGTCGAAGTCGGGGTGGATGCCGCCTTGAAGCGTGACCTCGGTGGCCCCGAGGGCTTCGGCCTCGCGGGCTCGCTCGGCGATGTCGTCGAGGGTGAGGAGGTAGGGGGTGCCACGGAGGTTGAGCGACATCGGTCCCTTGGAGAACCCGCAGAACCGGCACTTGAAGGTGCACACGTTTGTGTAATTGATGTTGCGGTTGTGAACCCAGGTGACGGTGTCGCCGACGGCCTCGTGGCGCAGCTCGTCGGCCAACTCGGCTACGGCGACTACCTCAGGGCCGCGAGCTGAGAAGAGGGTGATCAGGTCGTCGTGCTCGGCGGTCTCGCCCGCTCGGACTCGGTCGATGACGCGTTGCACGGGCCCGTCGACTCGAGAGGGTGGGCCGGGCACGAGCACGGGAGGCTCCTCGGTCGCCCCGGAGTACCAAGCGGTGGAGCGGTGGCCGATGAGAACGACCTCCGCGCCGTCGTGGACGACATCCGCGGCGGTCGCGCGTTCGGGCCAGAGCGCGCCGGGGTCGTCTCGTCCGAGGCCCTCGGCGTCGCTGCGATCGAGGACCGCGAAGTGGAGGTTCGGGTCGATCCATCGGTCGGGGTCGAGGGCGTGTTCGGGGTGAACGGTGAGCCGAGGGGCGAGGGTGTGCCCGGTGGCTTCGGTGGCCTCGCGCAGTCGTTCGAGAGCCGGCCACGGCCGTTCGGGGTTGACGTGATCGGCGGTTACGGGTGACACGCCGCCCCAGTCGTCGATCCCCGCGGCGATGAGGCGGGCGAAGTCATCGGAGAGGTTGGGAGGGGCCTGGAGATGGATGTCGTCAGGGAGGATGAGCCGGGCGGCGGCAATGGTCCAGAGGAACTCGTCGGTGTCGCAGGCGGGCTCATCTCGCATCGCGGTTCCGGGCTTCGGCAGGAAGTTCTGGACGATCACCTCTTGGACATGGCCGTGCCGGAGGTGGCTCTCGGTGATGGCTCGGAGGGCGGCGAGACGGTCTGCTCGGTTCTCGCCGATGCCGACGAGGACGCCGGTGGTGAACGGGATCGAGAGTTCACCGGCCCACTCGAGGGTGGCGAGTCGCCGCTCAGGGGTCTTGTCGGGGGCGCCGCGATGGCAGGGCAGGTCGTCGCGGAGGGTCTCGACCATCATCCCTTGGCTCGGGCTGACGGTGCGCAGGAGCGCGAGGTCATCTCGGCTGATCGCGCCGGCGTTGGCGTGGGGGAGCAGGCCGGTCTCGTCGAGGACGAGCCGGGCCATGTCGTGTAGGTAGTGGATCGTTGAGTCGTAGCCGTTGGCCGTGAGCCAGTCGCCGGCGACTCGGTAGCGCTCCTCGGGGGCTTCGCCGAGGGTGAAGAGCGCCTCGTGGCAGCCGGTTCGGGCGCCGTGTCGAGCGATGGCGAGCACCTGCTCGGGGGTGAGGTAGGGCGCGGCGAGGCGGGCGGGCGGCTGCGCGAACGTGCAGTAGCCGCACGAGTCACGGCAGAGCATGGTGAGCGGGATGAAGACCTTGGGGGAGTAGGTGATCCGGGTCCCGAATCGATGATCTCGACGCGCGGCGGCCTCCGGCATGAGGTCGGTGGCGGACGCCTCAAGGAGGAGGCGGTCGTCGGTCATGGGCGAACCATAGCCGAGTGGGTTCTGTTTCAGAACTCTCGAACTGGGTGGCCGTAGAATCCTCGGGATGAGCGACGGGGCCCGTGACCAGGGCGGCGAGGCGATCGAGCGGGCGCTCCGAGTCATCGGCGATCGGTGGTCGATCCTCATCGTCCGAGCTGGCCTCCGCGGGATTCGACGTTTCGACGACTTCTGCGAGGACCTCGGGATCGCGCGACCCATCCTCACCGAGCGCTTGCGGCGGCTCGTCGACCACGGGGTGATGACCAAGGTGCCGTATCAGCGCAACCCGGTTCGTCACGAGTACCGACTCACCGATGCTGGCATCGCGTTGTCGCCAGTGCTGGTCGCTCTCGTTCGATGGAGCGAGGATCATGGCGACGGCGAGGGTCAGACCGTGTCGCTGGTTCACGCCCCCTGCGGGACGGAACTGGAACAGGCCTTCTGGTGCCGCACCTGCGCGACCACCTTCGGCCCGACGGCCATCAGGGGGGTCGATCGGCGGGTGCCCGATGACACGCTGACGGTTGACGGCGATGCGCCGGAGGATGTGCCGGGGCCCGGGGCCGGGCACTAGTTTCATCCCCATGTCGCAGACGATGCAGCGCGGACCGGTGACCGGAACCGCGGTGAAGAAGACGACCTCCCGCAAGCCGTTCCTCCTCGACCTCTACGGCACCGCGGTCGGTAAGAAGTACGTGATGGCCGTGACCGGGGTCATCGGCATCCTCTTCATCATCGGTCACATGGTGGGCAACCTGAAGGCCTACATCGGCGTCGTCGAGCACAACGGCGAGATGGTCTACGACCTCGACGTCTACGCCGAGTTCCTGCGCGAACTCCTCGTGCCGATTCTCCCCCACGGCTACGCGCTTTGGGGTCTACGGCTCGGACTGATCGCCGCGCTCGTGCTCCACCTCCACGCTGCCTACTCGCTCACGGTGATCAACCGTCGGGCACGTCCGGTGCGATACCAGGGCGCCCGCGACTACCAAGTCGCGAACTTCGCGAGCCGCTCGATGCGGTGGACCGGGATCCTCGTTGTCGTGTTCCTCGCCTGGCACCTCGCCGATCTCACCTGGGGCTGGCTGAACCCCGACTTCGAATATGGCGCGGTCTACCGGAACCTCGATGCGAGCCTCAGCCGGCTTCCGGTCGCGTTGCTCTACATCGCTGCGAACATCGCCCTCGGCATCCACCTCTTCCACGGGGTGTGGAGCCTCTTCCAATCGATGGGTTGGAACAACCCCCGCTTCAACCGTTGGCGTCGCTCGCTCGCCACGGGAATTGCGACCGCGGTCGTCGTCGGGAACGTCTCGTTCCCGATCATGGTCCTCGCCGGCGTGATCCAGCATCCAGGCGTCTGACCGACCATCGAACTGAGACATGACAAGAACGAACGAGGACACGTGACCGGAAGGAACACGAGATGAGCATGACCCTCGACCGCCCCACCCTCGACTCGAAGACCCCCGAGGGTCCACTCGCGGACAAGTGGGACAACTTCAAGGCCAACGAGAAGCTGGTGAACCCCGCGAACAAGCGGAAGTTCAAAGTGATCGTGGTCGGTACCGGTCTCGCCGGTGCCTCGGCCGCCGCGACGCTGGCGGAACTCGGCTATCAGGTCGACGCGTTCACCTTCCACGACTCGCCCCGACGAGCCCACTCGATCGCGGCTCAGGGCGGTATCAACGCCGCGAAGAACTACCGCGGTGACGGCGACTCGGTCCACCGACTCTTCTACGACACCATCAAGGGCGGCGACTTCCGCTCGCGGGAGTCGAACGTCCACCGTCTCGCCCAGGTGTCGGTGAACATCATCGATCAGATGGTCGCCCAGGGCGTTCCCTTCGCCCGCGAGTACGGCGGCATGCTCGATAACCGTTCCTTCGGCGGAGCCCAGGTGAGCCGAACCTTCTACGCCCGCGGCCAGACCGGCCAGCAGTTGCTGCTCGGCGCCTACCAGCAGCTCGCACGTCAGATCGGCATTGGCAACGTGCGCCTCTTCAACCGCACCGAGTTGGTCGACGTCGTCAACATCGATGGGCGCTGCGCGGGCATCGTGGTGCGCGACCTGATGACCGGAGAGGTGTCCTCGCACTCCGCTCACGCGGTCGTGCTCGCCACCGGCGGCTACGGCAACGTGTTCTTCCTCTCGACCAACGCGATGGCCTGCAACGTGACCGCGGCCTGGCGCGCCCATCGTCGTGGCGCGCTGTTCGCCAACCCCTGCTACACGCAGATCCACCCGACCTGCATCCCCCAGAGCGACGACTTCCAGTCGAAGCTGACCTTGATGTCGGAGTCGCTTCGCAACGACGGACGGGTCTGGGTGCCGACGATGGCGGGCGATACTCGTGCGCCGCAGGACATCCCAGAGAGCGATCGCGACTACTACCTCGAGCGGCTCTATCCAAGCTTCGGCAACCTGGCGCCGCGTGACATCTCCTCCCGCGCCGCCAAGCGCGCCATCGACTCCGGCCAGGGCGTCGGCCCGAAGCAGAACGGGGTCTACCTCGACTTCGCCGACGCCATCGGCCGTCTCGGACGCAATGTCGTCGCGGAGCGCTACGGGAACCTCTTCGACATGTACGAGCGGATCACTGGCGAGAACCCTTACGAGACGCCGATGCGTATCTACCCGGCCTCGCACTACACGATGGGCGGGCTCTGGGTCGACTACGAGCTCATGACGACCATCCCGGGTCTCTACGCCGCCGGGGAAGCGAACTTCTCCGACCACGGTGCGAACCGCCTCGGCGCCTCCGCGCTTATGCAGGGTCTCGCGGACGGTTACTTCGTGCTGCCGTACACGATCTCGAACTACCTCTCCCAGTGGCTCAACAAGTCGATTCCCGACACGAGCCATCCCGAGTTCGCCCGAGTGGAGGCCGAGGCGCGCGATCGCTATCACCGCCTCGCATCAATCGGTGGCACCCGTTCGCCGGACTACTTCCACCGTGAACTCGGCAAGATCATCTGGGACTACTGCGGGATGGAGCGCACGGAGGCCGGCCTTGACAAGGCGCTCTCGGAGATCCCCGCGCTCTACGAGGAGTTCTCGAAGGACCTTCGGGTCACCGGCGGCGAGGACGGACTCAACCAGACCCTCGAGAAGGCGGGCCGGGTCGAGGACTTCTTCGAACTCGGCATGCTGATGTGCCGCGATGCGCTCGAGCGTGAGGAATCCTGCGGTGGGCACTTCCGAGCTGAGCACCAGACCGAGGACGGCGAGGCGCTCCGCGACGATGAGAACTTCGCGCACGTCTCGGCCTGGGAGTGGACCGGCGACGCGACGCAGCCCACCCTGCACAAGGAGCCCCTCGCCTACGAAGAGGTCGGCTTCCAGACGAGGAGTTACAAGTGAGCGGCACCCTGAAGAACCTCACGTTGAAGATCTGGCGTCAGGCGGGCCCGTCTGACGCCGGCCGTTTCGACACGCACGTGATCGACGAGATCACCGATGAGGCCTCATTCCTCGAGATGCTCGACATCTTGAACGAGCGTCTGGTGGAGAGCGGCGAGGACGCGGTCGTGTTCGATCACGACTGCCGCGAGGGAATCTGCGGGACCTGCTCGCTCATGATCAATGGTCAGGCCCACGGCCCCGAGCGGGCCACGGCGACCTGTCAGCTCCACATGCGCAAGTTCTCATCGGGCGACACGATCGTCATCGAGCCCTGGAGGGCGAGCGCCTTCCCGATCGTGCGCGATCTCATGGTGGATCGCTCCGCTTTCGACCGCATCGTTGAGTCGGGCGGATTCATTACGGCGGCCACCGGTGGTGCGCCTGACGCGAACCTCACGCCGATCCCGAAGCCGGTCGCCGACGCGGCCATGGACGCCGCTCAGTGCATTGGCTGCGGCGCGTGCGTGGCGGCCTGCCCGAACGGCGCGGCAAACCTCTTCACCGGGGCGAAGGTGACCCACCTCAATCTGCTTCCTCAGGGTCAGGCTGAGCGCTATCAGCGGGTGGAGAACATGGTGGAGACCATGGACGATCACTTCGGGGGTCCTGCACCAACCACGGTGAGTGTGAGGCGGCCTGCCCGAAGGAGATCTCGATCGATGTGATCGCCTTGATGAACGCCGACTACCGCAAGGCGAAGACGATCAACCGCAAGTCGCTCTCGCGGGTCTGACCCGCCGAGTGCTGCAGCCGCTCAGCTGAGTGGCAACTGGATCGCGACCGTCTGGTGGTGGCTCGCGACCATCCCTTCGGCGTGAACCGTGGCTCGAACCTCCACGGCGCCCCATTGCTCGGGTACTCGGAATGCGACGGTGCCGATGGCCGTGCTTGAGTCGGCATCGATCGATCCCGCGAATCGTCGGGAGAGCGAGAGGTCAGGGCCGCTGATCTCGACGTCGACGGTGGCCTGCTCGATGTCGTAGCGCAGGTCGCTGACCACGTTGACGGCGAGGGTCTGCGCGCTTCCCGCGGCGATCTCCGCTCCTAGGCGATCGACGATCACGGCGATCGGTCGGCAGGAGTCGGCGAGGGCGGCGAAGCCCGGCCGTTCGGTGCCGTCGGAGTCGATCAGCCCCCATCCCCAACCGGGGGTCGGGTCGTTCAGGGCGAACACGGTGAAGCCGCCGCACGGCCGGTAGCGGAGTCGGCGGAGGTGTTCGACAGTGTGGCGCACTACGTCGGCTTGCTGCGCGTCGATGGCGGCCACCCAGGTGTCGAGGTCTCGTGACTGTCCGGGTGGTACCCGTTCGAGCAGGGTGTCCGGGTCGAAGCCGAGTGAGGCGCGGCAGGCCTCGATGTCGACGCGAAGGTCCTGCGCGGTCGGGTGATCGATCGTGGGGAAGCCGAACTCGCCGACGAAGCGGGCGACGGCGGGGAAGCGCTTCGTGAGTCGAGGAAGGTCGGAGGCCGCGCCTTCATTCCAGCCGAGGTAGAGATGACTCCCCGTGCGGTCGAGGAGGGGCAGGTTCGCGAGCACGCCGGGGAGTCGGGCCCCCGATCGGGTGGTGTCGGCCTGTTCGAGCGATCGAGCGGCCCACAGGTCGAGCACGGCGCGACGGGTGGACGGTGTTCGACTCCTCGTCAGGTGGCGGAGCCTCGCCTCGATGACACTGCCAGTTGCCGGTCGTGAGCGCCAGCGCTCCCCGTCGATGACCTGGTGCGGGGTCCAACTGGCGATGCTCGGATGGTGTCCGAGGGTGTCGACGAGGTCTCGTACTCGGGTGGTGACCGCGCCCCGGGCGTGGCGGAGGGGAACGTCGGGTAGGGGGATGTCTTGGAGGATGAGGAGGCCGGCACGGTCGGCCTCGGCGTAGAGGGCGGGATGGCCAACATGGTTGTGCACCCTGAGCGCCTCGAGGCCGATGTCGAGGGCTCGGGCAACGAAGCGCTCGGATCGCTCGGCGGCATCGTCGTCGGCGAGGACGTCCACCGGGAGAAGATTGGCGCCTTTGATGAAGAGCCGCTCGCCGTTGACCGAGCAGATCGGTCCGTCCCACGCAACGTGGCGCAGGCCAACCCGGCGAACCGCCGAGTCGCTCGGTCGCCCATCCACATGGACCTGAACCTCGATGTCGACGAGCGGCTGGTCGCCGAGGTTTCTCGGCCACCAGAGCTGAGGCTCCGGAAGGTCGAGGCCCCATCCAACGCGGTTGCCCCCCTGCGCAAGCGTTCGGGTCGATCGGTCGACCTCCTCGCCGTCCACAGTGGTGACCACTTCGACCTGGCGGCCGCGGTCGCTGTCGAGGGTGAGGCGCATCAGCAGGTGGGCCCTCGACTCATCCGCGTCCCGGCAGAGCACGCGTAGCCGGTCGACGCGCACTGGGCCCGTGTCGACGATGCGGACGGGGCCGGTCAGTCCGGTGCGGAGCGGCCAGTTGCGCCGGTGGCCGGAGATCGATCCGGATGATGCGTCATCGTTGATCTCGACGGCGAGGGTGTGGTCGCTTCCGAGGTCGGAGAGACGGGTGATCTCGAGGGCGTGCGGAGCGAGTCGGGCAACCGGGTCGCCGAGATAGGCGCCGTCGAGCCAGATATCGGCCCGACCGGACAGTTGGTTCAGGACGACCCAGCGGCGGCGGTCGCTCTCTCGGGCGTCGAGGGTGATTGAGCGGCGGAGCATGATTGGCCGGCCGAGCGCCGGATCGACGCGCCCGGGCATGTCGACCGTCGCCCAGTTGCTGTCGTCGAGGTCGGGACCGATCGCGAGGCGCCGGGTGCGGTCGTCGACGGGCGCGACCCGCCACGGACCATCGAGCTCCACGTCGGGAGCGTACCGAGGGAGGTCTGCTCGATCGGCCGCTGGCGGGCCACTCCGTATAGGTTCGCGCCATGCCCCCGTCGATCTCGACCCTCGGTGAGTTGCGAGCGTCAGGCTGGGTATCGAGGCCCGTGAAAGCGGAGATCCGGGCGAACGCCGTCGCGCGGGTCGCTGCCGGTCAGCCGCTGTTCGAGGGCGTCCTCGGCTACGAGGACACGGTGATGCCTCAGTTGGAGAACGCTCTCCTGGCTGGTCATGACGTGATCCTCCTTGGCGAGCGCGGACAGGCCAAGACGCGAATGATCCGCTCCCTGACGGGGCTGCTCGACGAGTTCCTGCCGATCATCGCGGGGAGCGAGATCAACGATGATCCGTATCACCCGGTGTCGAGGTACGCGCGAAACCTGATCGAGGAGTTGGGCGATGAGACGCCGATCGCCTGGGTGCATCGAGAGGATCGGTTCGGCGAGAAGCTCGCTACGCCTGATACCTCAATCGCGGATCTGATCGGCGAGGTAGACCCGATCAAGGTGGCGGAGGGTCGCTATCTCTCCGACGAATTGACCCTCCATTACGGACTGGTGCCGAGGACGAATCGCGGCATCTTCGCGATCAACGAACTCCCCGATCTCGCGGAGCGAATTCAGGTCGGGCTGCTCAACGTGCTCGAGGAGCGCGATGTGCAGATCCGGGGCCATCGGGTGCGACTCCCGCTCGATGTGATGCTGATCGCGTCAGCCAACCCCGACGACTACACGAGCCGGGGTCGAATCATCACCCCGCTCAAGGATCGGTTCGGAAGTCAGATCAGGACGCACTATCCGTTGACGGTCGAGCTCGAGCAGCAGATCATGCTCGCCGAGGCCACTCCTCCTGTCGTCGGTGATTCGGGGGTAACGGTCGCTGTGCCCGAGCACCTCATGAGGGTCGTCGCCGAGTTCAGTCATCTCGCCCGCTCGAGCAGCCACGTGAACCAGCGGAGTGGTGTGAGCGTGCGGCTGAGCGTGGCCAACTACGAGGCGCTCGCCGCGAACGCGCTTCGGCGCGCGTTGCGAAGCGGAGAGTCGGAGGCGGTGGCTCGGATTGACGACCTCGATGCCCTCGCGGCCACCTCGATCGGCAAGATCGAGATCGAGGCGCTCGAGGACGGTCGGGAGGGGGTGGTGTTTGAGAACCTGCTCCGTCAGGCGGTCCTGGCCACCTTCCGCGATCTGGTCGACCCGTCGCTGACGACGCCGGTGGTGGAGGCGTTCGAGGAGGGTCGTGTGGCGCACACCGGCGAGGGCCTGCCGAGTGCGGAACTCGCGGCGCTTGCCGCGGAGGTGCCGGGGCTCGCGGATGCGGTTGCGCCACTTGTCGGCCCCACGGCGTCGGAGCCGGCCGTCGCGTCAGCGGTCGAGTTTGTGTTGGAGGGTCTGCATCTGTCGAGGCGGCTCAACAAGGACGAGGCCTCGTCCGGTTCGACCTACCGGTCGCGGTCGTAGGTCAGGCTGCCGAGTCGGGTACTCGGCCTTCTTCGATCAGCCGAACGGGGTCCGGGTCCAGAGTTCCCCGGTGTCGTTGCGATCGGTGCGCGTCGGGGTGCCGGAGAGCCGGACGACGTCGACCGACCCCGGAAATCCGGGCAGTTCGACCTCTCCGTAGGGCTCGGCCTCGACGCCTTCAGGGAGTCGTTCGAGGTGCATGGTCGGCATGAGGACGTCGAAGTTGGTGGCGTGGTCGCACAGGCGCGAGGCCATATTCACGGCAGATCCGATGTAGTCGTCGCCTTCGAAGAGGAGCGCGTGGCCGGTGGCGAGCCCGGCGCGCAGGGTGAGCGGGGCGCACACACGGGCGGCCCGGCGTTCGAGGTCCATGGTGAACTCGATGGCGCCCGCCTGATCGACGCTGACAATCATGCAGCCGTCACCGAGCCATTTGGCGATGCGGACACCGCGCTCGGAGGCGACTTCGCGCACGAGGGTGCGG
>RFQQ01000151.1 GCA_009924875.1 Actinomycetota bacterium
GTGGCCACGATCAGCCGGTCACCGTCGGGGAGGTCGCCGACTCCGGTCTCGTCGATCGAGCGCTCTGGTCCCGAGTGGTCGAGGTGGCGTTGGCGCTTTTCGAGCGGGGCAGCGAGATGGGCGCGGCGGCCGGGCTCGTACTCGCCGACACGAAGTACGAGTTCGGCATCGATGCCGCTGGGGAGCTCCTGCTTATCGACGAGGTTCACACCCCGGACTCGTCGAGGTGGTGGTCGGCGGACGGCCTGGATGCCCGCCTCGAGCGCGGTGAGGAGCCCGAGAGCCTCGATAAAGAGTTCGTCCGGCGTCTCTACGCCGATCGGGGGTTCACCGGTCACGGTGAACCCCCCGAACTCGACCACGAGGTGTGGCTCGCGGTCGCCGACCGCTATCGGAAGGTGTTCAGAATGCTCACCGGGGATGATCTCGCGCCGGTCCCGGGTTCCATCGGGGGGCGCATCGAGAAGAACTGCAGGGAGGCCGCGACATGGTGACGACGAGGGTGCAACTCGGTCGAGGAACTCGGGTGGACGCGCCCGAGGCCTCGGACTCCATCGACGACCGGCCGAATGAGGAGTGCGGTGTCCTCGGGATCTCGACCCCTCATGGTGACGGAGTCGCCCAGATGGCGTTCTTCGGGCTCTTCGCTCTCCAGCACCGCGGTCAGGAGGCAGCCGGAATCGCGGTCAGCGACGGACGACGGGCCCGCGTTCACAAGGACGAGGGGCTGGTCGCGAACGTGTTCACGGGCGACACGCTCGCCCCGCTCACCGGCTACCACGCGATCGGCCACACCCGGTACTCGACCACCGGCTCGAACGCGGCCCGCAACATCCAACCCTTTCTCGTCGAGACGATGCATGGCCCGCTCGCTCTCGCCCACAACGGCAACCTCGTCAACGCCTCGAGCCTTCGCGAGGAGCTCCTCGCTCGGGGCTTCGGGCTGACCGCCACGAGCGACACCGAAGTGTTCACGCTCATGCTCGCCGCCTCGGGGGGCCGAACCTGGGAGGAACGCCTTGAACGGACCGCGCCAGCCTGGAAGGGGGCGTTCTCGCTCGTGTTGCTGACGGCAGACCAAGTGATCGCCGTGCGCGACCCGTGGGGCTTCCGGCCGCTGTCGGTCGGTCGTCTCCCCCAGGGTGGTCACGCGATCGCTAGTGAGACCTGCGCTCTGGTGACCCTCGGCTGCTCCGATATCAGCGAGGTCGCTCCCGGTGAGATCGTGTCGCTTCGAGGCGCCGAGATCGAGCGTCATCAGGCCCTCGCCCCAGCCCAGCCGGCTCGGTGCACCTTCGAGTTCGTCTACTTCTCACGACCCGATTCGGTGTGGGACGGCCACAACGTCCACCACGTTCGCCAGCGTCTCGGCGAAGAACTCGCCGCCGAGTCCGGTGTCGAGGCCGATGT
>RFQQ01000152.1 GCA_009924875.1 Actinomycetota bacterium
CGGACCCCGCTGCGGTCAGCCATCTCCCAACCGTGTCCGGCCAGGCCGTAGCCGGTCACATCGGTCGCCCCGCCGACCTCGTCCCGCGCGCCCATCAGGCGTTCGGCCGCCGAACGGTTCACGGCGCGCATACCGGCAATCGCGGCGACGCGATCTTCATCGGACCCTCCAGCGAGTGCGAGGCCGGTGCCGATCGGCTTGGAGAGTACGGCGACATCTCCGGCCCGCGCCCCCGACTTCCGAAGGGCCTTCGCTGGATCGACGATTCCCTGTACGGCGAGGCCGTAGATCGGTTCCGGGTTGCGGATGGTGTGACCTCCGGCGACGGTGCCTCCGGCCTCGGCGACGACAGCGGCACCGGCCGCGAAGATCTGCGCGATCGCCTCGCGGGGGAAGTGCTCGGGGAAGGCGGCGACGTTGACGGCCATAACCACCCGCGCCCCCATGGCGAAGATGTCGCTACAGGCGTTCGCCGCGGCGATGGCGCCGAAATCAGCGGGGTCATCGACGAGCGGCGGGAAGAAGTCGGTGGTCGACACGATCGCCAAGTCCTCGCCGATTCGATACACCGCGGCATCATCGAAGGGGGCCAGTCCGACAACCAGCGAGTCGTCGGTTGGCGCGGGGAACTCCGAGACGAGATCGGCAAGCAGCGATGCCCCCCACTTGGCGGCGCAGCCACCGCAGGAGGTCCACTCGGTCAGGCGGAGCGGGTTCGCGTCGAGGGACACGCGGTCACCCTACGTCACCGCTTGGAGCGGCCCAGAGCGCCTCACCGGTCGTCGCGCTACTCGTCCAGTCGGGGTCGGCTCCGGAGGTGAGCGTGTACCCCTCGTGCTCCCACAGGACCGCCGGGCGCTCCCCGTGCCAGCGCACGGCGAACGAGATGGGTCCCGCGGCGCCAAGGAAGAGATCGTGAACCTCGAGGGGATGACCGAGCCAGGCGGAGGGAAAGCCGTGCGGTAAGAGCGCGACCGAGTCGACGACACGCCGAGCGAGCCGATCCTCAACGAGGGCGATGACCAGAGGCGAGCCCTCCACCTCATCGACGGTCGGGGCCGCGCCGATGGAACGATCGCCGTCCGGAGACTCACCGAGACGGACGATCTGATCGAGGCCGATCAGGAAGGCTGAGGGGTCGTCGTCGGGATGAACGGGTCCGTCGAGGAGGAGCGCGCATCGCGCGTAGGTGGCGGCTCTCGCGAGTCCGTGGCCCTCGCGTCCCGGCGGCAGTTCCATCCTCCCGAGGCCCGCGATCTGTGCCCGCCACCCAGCCGCCACACGGTCACGATCAGGCAGGGCGCTGAGGTCGATCGTGGGAGCATCACGGCGGTGGGCGAGAGCGACCTCGAGGCGCGCTCGATGGGCGAGCGGGAACACGGCCGGATCACCATCGATGGTGAT
>RFQQ01000153.1 GCA_009924875.1 Actinomycetota bacterium
ATTCCGATCGCGCGACTCAACGACGTCTGCGACTACCACTCATCGATCGAGCAGGCCGCCGACACCGCCGAACGAGCCGGTGTCAGCGTGCTCGTGCTCACCCATCACGTCCCCGCCCATCCCCCCGGGCAGGGCGACGAGGTGGCGGCGATCGCGAGCCGGAACTTCTCCGGCCGCCGTTGCCGATGACCTCACCACCGTCACCATCCCTGAGGAGCACTGATGAAGGCCCTGCGCACCCCCGATGACCGTTTCGCCGAACTCCCCGACTTCGACTTCGAACCGCACTACGTCGAGATCGACGACTCCGAGGGCGGGACACTGCGCGTCCACTATCTCGACGAGGGCCCAGCCGATGCTCCTCCGGTGCTGTTGATGCACGGTGAGCCGTCGTGGTGCTTTCTGTATCGACACATGATCCCGGTGCTCGTCGATGCCGGCCACCGAGTCATCGCGCCCGACCTGATCGGTTTCGGCCGGAGCGACAAGCCGAGCGAGAAGAGCGACTACACCTACGCCCGCCATGTCGAGTGGATGCGACTCGCGCTCTTCGAGCGACTCGACCTGAATGGCATCACCCTGTTCGGTCAGGACTGGGGAGGGCTGATCGGCCTGCGACTCGTGGCAGCCGAACCCGAACGGTTCGCCCGAGTCGTTATCGGCAACACGGGTCTACCGACCGGCCACGGTCCGGCGAGCGAAGCCTTCCTGAAGTGGCAGGAGTTCTCGCGAACCTCACCGCATTTCCCGATCGGAGCGATCATCAACGGCGGTTGCACCACTGATCTCACCCCCGAGGTCATCGCGGCCTACGACGCCCCCTTCCCCGACGACTCCTTCGTGGCTGGAGCACGGATCTTCCCGTCGCTCGTTCCGACCTCGCCCGACGATCCGGCGAGCGGTGACAACTCGGCCGCCTGGGAGGTGCTGTCGACCTTCGAGCGACCGTTCCTTCTCGCGTTCAGCGACTCGGATCCAATCACTCGAGGAGGTGACGCCCCGTTCCTCGCGAAGGTGCCGGGAACCTCCGGTCAGGCGCACACCACCATCGTCGGCGGGGGCCTCGCGAAGGTGCCGGGAACCTCCGGTCAGGCGCACACCACCATCGTCGGCGGGGGCCACTTCCTCCAGGAGGACCGCGGCCCCGACGTGGCGGCCGTGATCAACGACTTCATCGAGGCCACCCGCTGACGCGGTGTCGGATCACAGGAGTCGCGCATGATTCATATCGAACGCTCATCGGAGATTGCTGCCACACCGTCCGAGATCTGGGAGGTGCTCGCCGACTTCGGCGCTCTGGCTTCGTGGGTGCCGATGATCCAGCACACCTGCCCGCTCTCTGATCAAACCG